>NZ_JBPGXO010000004.1:0-126371 GCF_056755555.1 Luteibacter sp. SVR4-7G
CGCGCAGGGCGCGCTCCTACGCTGGTTCGCACGGCAGCCGTTGTAGGAGCGCGCCTTGCGCGCGACATCTTTTCGCCGCAGTCAACGGATTCACGCGCCAGCCCCAGGTCTCGGCCTCAAAACATGTCGCGCGCAGGGCGCGCTCCTACGCTGGTTCGCGCGGCAGCCTTTGTAGGAGCGCGCCTTGCGCGCGACATCTTTTCGCCCCAGTCAACGGACTCACGGGCCAGCCCCAGGTCACGGTCTCAAAACATGTCGCGCGCAGGGCGCGCTCCTACAGGCATGCATGATGCAGATCGATACGGCTCATCTGCTTCCCGCCAACGAAGCGGACATCGAAGTCCCCGCTTATGCCGAGCTGCACGCGCTCAGCGACTTCAGCTTCCAGCGCGGCGCGTCCAGCGCGCGGGAGCTGTTCGAACGGGCGAAGACGATCGGTTATTCCGCGCTCGCCATCACCGACGAATGTTCGCTCTCCGGCATCGTGCGCGGGCTGGAGGCGTCGATCGAGACCGGCGTGCCCCTGATCGTGGGCAGCGAATTCCGGCTTTCCGATGGTACCGTCGTGGTCCTCCTCGTCGAAAACCAGGCGGGATACACGGAACTTTGCAGGCTGATCACGCTCGGCCGCCGACGCGCACCCAAAGGACATTACGAGCTCCATCGCAGCGACCTCGAAACGCTCGGTCCTGGCCTCTGCCTGCTCTGGGCGCCCGGCCCTTACGCCGCCACCGAAGCGACGACGCACGAAGCACGCGCCGTCTGGATGGCGACGCATTTCGCCGGGCGCGCATGGCTTGCCGTGGAACTGCATCGCGGCCAGCACGACGAAGCCGAGCTGGCCACGCTACGCCAGCTCGGCGAACGTTACGGACTGCCTTGCGTGGCCGCAGGCGATGTCCATATGCACGTACGGAACCGCCGCGCCCTGCAGGACGTGATGACCGCGATCCGCATCAACAAGCCGTTGTCCGAGGCCGGTCATGCCCTGTTCTCCAATGGCGAACGCCACCTGCGCAAACGCGAGACGATCGCCCGCATCCATCCGCGCGAACTCATGGAGGAAACCCTCGTCGTCGCCGCGCGCTGCACCGGCTTCGACATCCGCAAGATCAATTACGTCTATCCACGCGAACTGGTCCCCGAAGGCCTCGACCAGGCCACCTACCTGCGCCGACTGACCTATGAGGGCGCCGCCAGGCGCTGGCCGGACGAGGTGCCTTCGTCCATCGTGGAGCGCATCGAAAAGGAACTGGCGCTCATCGCGCTCAAGGGATACGAAGCCTTCTTCCTCACCGTCGAGGACATCGTCCGCTTCGCGCGCTCGAAGGAAATCCTTTGCCAGGGGCGAGGCTCGGCGGCCAACTCCGTGGTCTGTTTCTGCCTCGGCATCACCGAAGTGAATCCCGCCCAGGTCTCCACGCTGTTCGAACGCTTCATCTCGATCGAACGCGACGAACCGCCCGACATCGACGTCGACTTCGAGCACGAACGGCGCGAGGAAGTGCTCCAGTACGTGTTCGACAAGTACGGGCGCGAACGTGCCGCCCTCGCCGCCACGGTGATCAGCTACCGCTCCAAGAGCGCGGCGCGCGACGTCGGCCGCGCGCTGGGCCTTTCCGAAGACCAGCTCGACCAGCTCAGCCGCGCCTATTCGCATGCGCATGGCGACGTATCCATCTTCGAGCGCCTGGCCGAACGCGGTTTCGATGTCACCAGCCGTACCATTCGCCAGCTCATCCTGCTGGTGGATGAGCTGGTCGGTATGCCGCGCCACCTCTCGCAGCACGTCGGCGGCTTCGTCATTTCCGACACGCCGTTGCACCACCTCGTGCCGGTGGAAAACGCCGCGATGGACAACCGCACCATCATCCAGTGGGACAAGGACGACCTGGAAACCATGAAGCTGCTCAAGGTCGACTGCCTCGCCCTGGGCATGCTGACGTGCATGCGGAAGGCGATCGACCTGCTGCGTGCGCAGGGAGGGCCGGATTACCGGCGCCTGGCCGACATTCCCGACAAGGACGAAGCAACCTTCGCGATGATCCAGGAGGCCGACACCGTCGGCGTGTTCCAGATCGAATCGCGCGCGCAGATGTCCATGCTGCCGCGCCTCCGTCCCGGGAAGTATTACGACCTGGTGATCCAGGTGGCCATCGTCCGCCCCGGACCCATCCAGGGCGGCATGGTCCATCCTTATCTGCAACGGCGAAAGAACAAGGAGGCCGTCGTCTATGAAAAAGGCGTGAAACCCGTCCTGGAGCGCACGCTTGGCGTGCCCATCTTCCAGGAGCAGGTCATGGCGCTGCTGCAGGTGGTGGCGAACTTCAGCGCCGACGAATCCGACGACCTGCGCCGTTCCATGGCGGCCTGGAAGCGCCGCGGCGGCGTGGAGAAATTCGAGCCGAGGATCCGCAGGAACATGGCGGAGAACGGCTATTCCCCTGAATTCACCCAGCAGATCATCGACCAGATCAAAGGTTTCGGCAGCTACGGGTTCCCCGAATCGCATGCGGCGGGCTTCGCGCTCATCGCCTATGCGTCGTCGTACATGAAATGCCACCACCCGGAAGTCTTCACCTGCGCCCTGCTCAACAGCCAGCCCATGGGCTTCTACGCGCCCGCACAACTCGTGGCCGACGCGCGCAAACACCATGTGGAAGTGCGGCCGCCGGACGTTACGGCCAGCCACTGGGATTGCACGCTGGAACCTGTCGACGGTAAACCCGGCAGGCATGCCCTGCGGCTGGGCCTTCGCCTGGTGAGCGGACTTTCGCAGGACCTTGGCGAACGCATCGTCGCCGCGCGCGAAGCGGCGCCTTTCCGCGACCTGGCCGATCTTTCCCGCCGCGCGAACCTCACCCGGTTCGAGCGCGAACGCCTCGCCGACGCCGGCGCCCTGCGCGTGCTCAGCGGACATCGCCATCGGGCACGCTGGGAAAGCTCCGGCATCGAACGCAGCTTGCCCCTCATCGACGCTGTCGCGGAAGCCCGCCCGGCCCTGCGCCCGCCGACCCTGGCGGAAAACGTTTTCGCCGACTACGCTACCCACGGGCTGTCGCTCACGGCGCACCCTCTTCGGCTCATTCGCAAGAACTTGCTGGCCCGTCGCGCACGGCGTGCCAGCGACCTCGACCGCGAACGCAATGGCACCTGGTTGCGCCATGCCGGTCTCGTCACCGTACGGCAGCGTCCGCAGACCGCCAGCGGCATCACCTTCGTCACGCTGGAAGACGAAACCGGGCAGGTCAACGTGATCGTCCGTCCCAAGGTAGCCGAGGCCTGCCGCCATGCCTTGCTGGATGCGGTCTTGCTCGCCGTCGACGGGCAATGGCAGGCCATCGACGGCGTCTGCCATCTCGTGGCCGTCCGCCTGCACGATTTCAGCGAGCTGCTCCCGGCCATGCGATCCGTTTCCCGCGACTTCCACTGACGCTAAGCCATGGCTTAACGGCGACTAATCCGCTGCTGAACGGATGCCTGCGATTTGCTGCTTTGCGAAGACCATACGGGCTCGAAAAGGAATAGCGTCAGCAAACCTTTGCAGGTCCGGTCTTACCGGTGAGCGATGCCTTCGCGCCGAACATCGCCATGCTTCCCCAGGCGCCACCCGTTCCAGGAGATTCGTCATGCGCAACACGAAACTGATCGTCGCCATGCTCGCCGGCTGCATGGCCGTAAGCGGCCTCGCCCTCGCCCAGGACGCTTCGCAACCCGCGCCTGCCTCCGCCTCGACCGCCAAGACGGCGACGACCTCCCACGATTCGATGAAGAAGACCGGCGACTCGATGAACCACGGCACGATGGGCAACGACTCGATGAAGTCCGAGGACGGCGGCGCGATGAAGTCGACCCACAAGAAGCACAAGATGAAGAAGGACGGCTCGATGTCGGAACCGGCGAAGTCGTCCACCTCGGGCATGTAACGTCGACCGTCACTGTGGGAAGCGCGCTGGCGCGCGACGGGGCCTTGCCGAGGGCACCCTTCGCGCGCCAGTGCGCTTCCTGCGTCAGTCGAGTTCGGGCAAGACGCTGATCTCCTCGTCGCCGATCGTCACCACCTGGCCGGCGCGCACCTTGTACGTCTTGCGCAGTTCCTGCACACCGTCCACCGCGACGAGGCCGTCGGCGACCATGTGCTTGCCTTCGCCGCCGCTGGCGGCGATGCCTACCAGTTTCAGGAGGAGATTGAGTTCGACGTAGTCGCCTTCGAGGCGGAATTCCTGGAACGGCATGGGATGGGCCTCAGTAGACGATGACGGAACGAATGGACTTGCCTTCGTGCATGAGGTCGAAGGCGCGATTGATGTCTTCCAGGCCCATCGTATACGTGATCATCGGATCGATCTTGATCTCGCCGCCCAAGTAGCGCTCCACGTAACCCGGCAGTTCGCTGCGACCCTTCACGCCGCCGAACGCGGAGCCGCGCCAGACGCGGCCCGTCACCAGCTGGAACGGACGCGTGCGGATCTCCTGCCCCGCGCCGGCTACGCCGATGATGATCGACTCGCCCCAGCCCTTGTGGCAGCACTCCAGCGCGGCACGCATCACGTCCACGTTGCCGATGCACTCGAAGGAATAATCGACGCCGCCGTCGGTGAGGTCGACGATCACCTGCTGGATCGGCGTATCGGGGTAGTCGCGAGGATTCACGAAATCCGTGGCGCCCAGCATCTTCGCCATTTCGAATTTCGACGGATTCGTATCGACCACCACGATGCGGCCCGCCTTCGCCATGACCGCACCCTGGACCACCGACAGGCCGATACCGCCCAGCCCGAACACGGCCACCGTCGCACCGGGTTCCACCTTGGCCGTATTGAGCACCGCGCCGATGCCCGTGGTGATGCCGCAGCCGAGCAGGCAGACCTTCTCCAGCGGCGCGTCCTTGTTGATCTTCGCCAGGGAGATTTCCGGCAGCACGGTGTATTCGCTGAAGGTGCTCGTGCCCATGTAGTGCAGCAGCGGCTTGCCGTTCAACGAGAAGCGCGAGGTGCCGTCGGGCATCAGGCCCTTGCCCTGGGTGATCCGGATCTTCTGGCAGAGGTTGGTCTTTCCCGAGCGGCAGAACTTGCACTCGCCACACTCAGGCGTATAGAGCGGTATGACGTGGTCGCCGGGTTTCAGGGAGGTAACGCCCTCGCCCACTTCCTCCACGATACCGCCGCCCTCATGGCCGAGGATCACCGGGAAGGCGCCCTCCGGGTCGTCGCCGGACAAGGTATACGCATCCGTATGGCAGACGCCGGTGGCCACGATGCGGACCAGGACTTCGCCCGCCCTCGGTCCCTGGACGTCGATTTCCTCGATGGATAGCGGCTTTCCTGCTTCCCAGGCGACGGCGGCGCGAGACTTCATGGCGGATCCTCATTGGCATGGCGGGTCCGGCTTCGGAAGCCCGCGGAACCCCCGATTCTAGCCCGCCAGCGGCCTGCGGGAGCGGCCTTCCTGGACATTCGTGAACGCTCGCCACGCGCCCAGGTAGCGAATCCGGCCGCCTTGAGTTAAACTAGGGTTAACGGATACACGCCAGACGGCGAACGAAAGGCTCGGGTAAGAGTCAGAGGAAAACAGGAAAACGGCCTCGTTGAGGATTTCCTTGAACCTTTTACTTACAACCGCTGTCGAAGCTTTTGTTGTTCGGAGCCCTTGTAAACCCTCGGGCCGCCCATAAAGAAGGGACATAGGAAACTCGTTAGTTCAGAAATTCGGTCCAAAGCCGCGTGACGAATGCCTAACGAACCGATTGTTCACCCAACGAAACGGACCAGTGCCCCCACGCGACTTCTTCGGAAGGTCCAGGGAGCGTAAGGTTCCCGCCACGCCAGAGACCGGCGGCGTCGGCGACAGAGTATCGAGACATCCGGTCGATCGACTGGGAGACACGACATGAACGAACTGCGCAACGAATACGGCATCTCGACCTATGAATTCGCCGCTGGCGCCAATAACGACGGCAGCTTCGACCTCTTCGGCGGCGAGATGGACGGTTACGACTGGCTTGGCGAAGTGGCCAGCCGTCTGAGCGGCGACGCCCTCTAAAAAACGTTCCCCCATGCAGAAGGCCCGCCTCGCGGCGGGCCTTCTTTTGTCAGGACGCTTTGCGCGTCCTGGTCCTCGCAGCTTTCTTCGCGGCCGTCTTCCGGCCCGCAGCGCCCTTGGTGCGAGCCGCCTTCTTCGCGGACGCCGACCGGCTCGACGCGCTGCGTTTCGCGGCGGCCTTATGTCCCTGGGCCGACAGGGCGCGCTTCGATGCGGCCGACCGTCCTTCTCTCTTCAAAGCCGCCGTCGTCGCCCGCGACCGAGCCGACGACTTCTTCGCCGTGGCTTTTTTCGCGGTGGATTTGCGTGCCGAAGAGCCCGACGCGCGCTTGCGCGCCGTGGACTTCTTCGCGGCCGTTCCCGACGAGCGTTTACGTGAAGCGGCACGCGAGTCCTGCGCAGCCTTCTTCTTGGTGGCCTTGCTCGCGCTCTTCGATGGTTTCGCCTTTACTCCGGCGCGGCGTGCCTTCGATAGACCGATGGCAATGGCTTGCTTGGCCGAACGGGCGCCATGCTTGCCTTCGCGAACGTGCTCGATCTCTTCGTGCACGTATTCGCCGGCCTGCGTCGAGGCCGACTTCCCTTCGCGCTTGTCCTTTCGTGCCCTGGCAGTGGTTTTCTTCTCAGGCATGAGCGGGCTCCTCCGGGAGCTGGCAGTGTCGTCGGTCATCGAGACTGCGCGAACAAATGTGATGGTCGTGTCTTGCTGGCGTCATCGACGCCGGAACGGTGAATACAGGAGCACGCGTGTTTCACGGCTCGGTAATCCGCAGCGGGGGTAAACAGGGGGTACTGCGAAACGCGCAGCAGCAGAGAGGAGCACGTCGTGGACAAGAACCGTACCGAAGGCATGAAACACGAGGTCAAGGGCAGCATGAAGGAAGCTGCCGGCAAGATCACCGGTAACCCGACGAAGGAAGCGACCGGCAAGGTAGAAAAGAACGTCGGCAAGGCACAGCGTGAAGTCGGCAAGGCAGCGGATCGCGCCCGGGACAACCATCACTGATACTCATGCGCGGGGGCCTTCGGCCCCCGCGCGCTATTCGCGAAAGCGCAGGTCGCTAGCTCACGTGCAGCCGCGGACCAGTGCTATGAGGATCAGGATCGGAATGGGCACGCCCAGGATCCAGAGCAGGATGTAACCGATACCGCCCTTCTGTTTTCCAGGCTGCGGCGTGATGTCGTCGTTCATCTATGTCCCTCCTCGGGGTGGATGCGTGGACGACGTTCCGACGAATGGCGTGGAACGCGCGTGACAGCCACGCCACGACAAGATTCGCAACGACGCGGTCTTCGCAGCATGTGCATTATCCCGGACGCCTGCAACGAGTTTCCGGACATGCCCGACCAGCGCTATCCCGATCCCTTCGCGTTCCTGCCGGCCGACTCCCCGACGGCCGCTGAAATCCGCAGCTTCGACTGGGAGCGCTCGCCACTGGGCCCAGTGGAGGGATGGCCGGCGGGGCTTCGCGCGATGCTCGCCACCATGCTCGACTCGCCGCAGCCGATGTTCATCTCCGCGGAACCGGGCCGGATCTTCTTCTTCAACGACCCGTACCGGCCGCTCCTGGGCAAGCGCCTCACCGGCGCCATCGGAAAGCGCTTCGACGAGCTCTGGGCCGACGTATGGGACGACATCTCCGGCCATGTCGAGGACGCTCTGGCGGGCCGCGCCAGCATGCACCGCGACTTTCCGCTGGCCATGTCGCGCCACGGCTTCCTTGAAAACACCTGGTGGACGTTCTCTTTCGCGCCGTTGCGTGACGAATGCGGCAAGGTCATCGGCATGGTCTCCGTCACCAACGAAACCACGCGCGGCGTGCGTTCGGCGATGACCCTGAGCGAGGTGAATGCATCGCTGGAGCGCGAGATCGACGCGCGCACGCGCGAGCGGGACCAGATCTGGGCGGTTTCTCCCGACCTCTATATCGTGATGGCCCGCGATGGCCGCTACCGCAACGTCAACCCCGCGTGGCAGCAGGAGCTGGGCTACGACGCGATCGAGCTGACCAGCATGGCCTTCGGCGACCTGGTCCATCCGGAGGACCTCGACCGTGCGAGGGACGCGATGACCCAATTGCTGGAAGGCGACGTGGTGGAGGACCTGGAAGTGCGCCTGCGCGCGAAGGACGGCAGCTATCGCTGGTTCGCGTGGACCTGCGTGCCGGATGGGGATGTCGTCTACGGCATGGGACGCGACGTGCAGAGGCGGCGCGACATGGAAGACCAGTTGCGTCACGCCCAGAAGCTCGAGGCCCTGGGCCGTCTCACCGGTGGCATCGCGCACGACTTCAACAATATCCTCGGAGGCATCGGCGGCGCCATCGAGATCGTGAGCGAACGCATCGAGAGCGGACGGCTGGAGAACACCCGGCGCATGCTGGATGCGGCACACGGCGCGGTGAACCGCGCGGCCGGCCTTACCCACCGTCTGCTCGCCTACGCGCGCCAGCAAGCGCTGTCGTTGTCAGACGTGGACGCGAACACGGTCGTGCGTGGACTTGAATTGCTCCTGCGCCCACTGCTCGGCGAACGGGTTTCCCTCGAGCTGCATATGCAGCACGACCTGTGGCGCACGCTATCGGATGCCAGCCAGCTTGAAAGCGCGATCCTCAACCTGGCGATCAATGCCCGCGACGCGATGCCCGGTGGCGGCACGCTCTGCATCGGCACGCGCAACGCGCATGCCCAGGACATCGGCATGGGTGCCGCCGACTACGTCGTGATCGCGGTGAGCGACACCGGCACGGGCATGTCCCGCTCCGTGGCGGAAAAGGCCTTCGATCCCTTCTTCACCACGAAGTCTATTGGCCAGGGTACGGGCCTGGGGCTTTCGATGGTGGATGGCTTCGCCCGCCAGACCGGTGGCAGGGCGATCATCGAGTCGGAACCCGGCAAGGGCAGCGTCGTCAGCCTCTGGCTGCCTCGCCATATCGGCGAGGCAGCCGCCTCGCATGCCCACATCGACAGGCAGGCCTGCCATGGCGCAGGGCGGCGCGTCCTCCTCGTTGAGGACGAGCACATGCTGCGCTCTCTCGCCCGCGAAGTGCTCGAAGAAGCGGGCTATACCGTCGAGGACTGCGCCGAGGGCGGCGAGGCCCTGCGCCGCCTGCGCGAGGGCGACGCACCCGACATCCTGGTCACCGACATCGGACTTCCTGGCATGGATGGCCGGCAGCTCGCCCAGTTCGCGCGGGATGCACTTCCGGACCTGCCGGTACTGTTCATCACGGGCTACGCCTGGGAGGCCTTTGCCGATGCGCCGCGACTCCCGCCCAGGGCATCGATCCTGAGCAAGCCGTTCTCGCTGCACGCCCTCGTCGGCGCGGTGGCCGACCTGCTCGACGGCACGATTCCCTAACGCCGGGCATCCATTCCCTTGACCGGAGGCCCCGGAGACTCGGGGCGTCCTCACGGAGCGCCCGATGAACCGTTCGCGTTATTACGCCCTGATCGCACTCATCGTCGCGCTGGTGGCGATCTTCGTGGTCGGCGCCATCCACCGGGGCGGACCTGCGGGCGACGTGCCCGACGACGGTCACCGCGCTCCGGCGGCACGGCCGGCGGACCGCTAGGCCGGCTCGACCGCGGAAGATGCCTCGGCAGCGTCGTAGGCCGCCGCTGCGCGCTGCATCGCCACGAGGAAGTCCGTGCCGTAACGCATGACGAAGGGCGCCACCGTGCCCGGCATGAACCCTTCCGGCCACGCGTCGTTGTGCTGGAAAAACGAAAGCTGACTTGCCATGGCCTCGACGGCCCCCTGTTGGTATTCCCCCAGGGAGCCGTGTAAAGCAAAAAACGAGGCCCGTCAACAGATCTCCTAGAGTTTCACCCGCACGCCAAGGGTGAAGAACCGGCCGATCACGCCGTTCTGCGCGTAGGTCGGGTTGTAGTTGAGCGCGGCGTAGTTCAGCGGATCGAACGGCGCCTTCTTGTCGAACACGTTCATGATGGAACCCGTGACGGCCACCTTGTCCGTGATGTCGTAGCGACCGGTCAGGTCGAAGTCGGTGAACGAGGCCATGCGGCAGTCGGCCGGCACGTTCGCTCCGGTGTCGGTGTTGGTGGAGAAGCATCCTTCGGTGATGTCCGGCGCGGTGAGCTTGATGCCGCTGGTGTAGTAGACCGTGCCGGTGATCGTCGCCTTGCCGAACTGGATGCTGTTCGCCCACGACCCGCGGTAACGCGGCGTGCCTGCGCCCGAGGAAACGCCGTAAGGCCCGTGGGTGCCGACGAACTCGAGGCGGGTGCCGTCCTCGAGGGTCAGCTTCCAGGTGATGATCTTCGTCAGGTTCAGTTCGCTGGTGAAGCGAACGTTCGGGCCAAGGTCGAAACCACCCTTGAGGTTGAGGTCCAGGCCCTTGGTCTCCAGGGAGTTCTGGTTGACGTAGGGCGCGGCGACGATCAGCGGGCGGGGCAACGCGTCGGGTGCCGCCGGATCGGGCACGTCGGGGACAATGGCGGAAGCTTCGGGCAATGGCTGGCCCGCGTAGTACGCATCGAGCACCGCGCTCGGGCTCTGCTGGGCAATCACGCCCGTCTTCTTGATCCGGTAATAATCCAGGGACGCGCTGAGGTCCTGCGTCGGCTGATACAGCACGCCGAACGTCCAGCTCTTGGAACGCTCGGGCTTCACGTCGGGATTCGCCCGCGTGAGGAAAGCCAGGGCGTAAGGCTGGACGTAGCCGCTGTTGTTGTGCAGCGCCTGGAAATCCTCCGGCGGCGTGTAGGTGGCGAAGCCCTGTGCTTCGCTCGAGCCGTTCTCCGCGAAGCTCGGCGCACGGAATCCCTTCGAGAAGGTGCCGCGCAAGGCCACCTCGTCGATCGGCTTCCACTTGATGCCGAGCTTCGGCGAGAAATTGTTGCCGAAGTCGGAGTAGTGGTCGTAACGGCCCGAGAGGTTCACTTCGAGGGATTCGAGGAACGGTGCGTCGAGTTCCACGTAGGCACCGGACACCGTCCGATCACCTTTCACGTGCGCGATGCCGAGGCCTTGCGCGGACAGGCCCGGGTTGAGATCCGGATCGTCCTGCTCCTCGTGGCGCACGTCGATGCCCGCGGCAAGACCCAGGGCGCCGCCGCCGAGATCGGCGAGCGGACGATTGACGCGGAAATCGAACTGCTGCAGGTCGCTTGTCGAGGTCTTCTTCAGCTGCGGCGCCAGCGAGTCGAGCAGTTCGCGCGAATTGGCGCCCGGGTCCAGGAAGTTGTACGTGCCGTTGGTGACGACGTCGATCAGCCGGTTGTAGTTGAGGAAACCGTTGAGCCACGTGTCCAGGGACGAATGGTTGAATACCAGCGCGGTGTCGTAGCCCCAATCGCCCCAGTAACCGGTGAAGCCGCCGGTGATGCGCAGGTTGTGGTTCTTGCTGCCGCCGCTGCCCAGCGCGCTGGGGAACGCGAAGTTGATGAGCGCCGCCCTGCCCTCCGCCGCGAACGGATTGTTCGGGTTGAGCGAGCCGTCGGGCAGCGTCGCGGGCAGCGCGATCGAGTTCGTGTTGCGCGGCGTGCCTGCCTGGATCTGTGCCGGCACGCCCGGGAAGGTCGTCGTGACCTCGTAGTAACTCGCGCCGATGTACGCCTTCGAGCGTTCGCCCACCTTGAGGGTGAAACGCCCATACAGGCCGCGCCGGTCCATGGTCGGCTGGATGGCGGTGTAGCGGGCGAAGTTCTGCGCGCAATAGCTGCCGGGGTTGGCGGGATCGTCGGTAATCAGCGTCGACCTCGGGCCGCAGGCAGCCAGCGGTTGCGCGACGGCATCGGGATCGGCGACGCCGGAGGTCACGTCGCCCGGCCGCGACAGCGTGCCCGGGGTGACCGTGCCGTAGATCGAGCCAGAGTTCTGCGAAGGCTGCCCGCCGATCAGGTTGTTGCCGCCACTGCGGCGGATATCGGCGGTGTTGTACGGATAGCCGCGCTGACGGGTGAGGATTTCCTCATCGCGCTGGTATTCCGCGCTGAGGTAAGCATTCCAGCCGTCTTTCTGCAGATCGCCGCCACCGAACAGCACCGTCGCCCGCTTGGTCGTACCGCCGCCGTGCTGCGAGGTACCGATGTCGGCGGTGAATTCCGTGCCCTGGTAATCCGGCCTCAGGATGATGTTCACGACGCCCGCGATGGCGTCCGCGCCGTACAGCGACGAAGCCCCGTCCTTCAGCACCTCGATCCGCTCGATGGCATTGGACGGAATCGTGTTCAGGTCCACGAACGAACGCTGGCCGTCGTCGGTAAGCGGGTAGCTCGCGGCGCGCCGGCCGTCGATCAGGACCAGGGTCGAGTTCACGGTGAGGCCACGCAACGCCACGCCGGAGGATCCGGCGGCGAAACCGGCAGTGAACGATGCGGGGATGGAGCCGCTGTTATCGGCCGACACCGCACGCACCACGTCGGACACGGTGGTCAGACCGCTCCTCTGGATCTGTTCGGCGCTGATCGTGGTGACCGGCGAGGGCGTTTCCACGTCGATGCGCGGCAACGCGGAACCGGTGACGGTGACGGTGGCGAGCTCGGTCGGCTGAGCCTGGGCATTTTGAGGGGGCGGCGGTGGCGGCGCATCCTGCGCGGCGACGTGGCCACACGCGAGAGCGGCGGCAATGGACAAAGCGAGGCCGTGGCGCCGAAGCACCTTCTGCGACGAAGTTTTCATTGTGAGTCTCCGAAGCCTTAGGGGAGTGGGGCTGGGACTGGCGGCTCCGGGAATGGACCGGCAAAAAACGTTTCATTCACAGGGACGCAAGGAAAACTTACGCCGTGTAAAGAGGGCGCACCATCGGCCATTCGGAATATATTGCGAACAGGGAAAACGGGCATGCGTGGCACGCCCTATGCACGGGGAATGGGCGCGTCACTCCTCGCCCGGGTCGAACCCCTCGCGTTCCTGCATCAACCGACGCGCGGCCTTGATACCTGCCCTCATCCCTTCAGCGCAGGCTTCGTCCTCGCTCTCGTGCAGATCGGGGCAGAGCTTCTCCTTGATCTCTTCGCCGTCTTCGCTGATGACGTACTTGCCGCGCCAGCGGCCGGGCTTGGCGACGTAACACGTGCCTTCCACGTCGAAGTAACCGATCTTTCGATGAGCCATGGGTGGGGTGATCCTCCGTTTCCGCCCCCCATCCTATGCATCGGGCATCAACGCAACGTGCAGCGCTACATCAGCCCGCTGACTGGACGCTTCGCATTGGATTCGAACTCACGCCAGATGCCGTCGGCACCCTCCACCGAAACCAGCACCTGCAGTCCGTTCTGCATGCCGAGCAGTTTCGACTGCTGCACGGCGTAGGCGATGGCTGCGACGCGCGTCTCGAAGTTTTCCGTGGGCACGCCGTTCATCTGCACGTGCCACAGGCCTGCCACGTCGGGGTGGAAAGGAATGTCGTAGATCACCATGGCCATGGAAGAAGGTGGGTAACCTCGCAAGGCGTAGGGCCGACGATCCCAGGGACGTGGATGAGACGGCGGTACCAACAGAGGCGCAAGATTATCCGTTCCCTGCGCTTCCGACAACGGACAAGCACGCGGGATTCCTTCACGCGCAGGTCACGCTCCGTCTCATCGCGGCTCGTCGAAGGTTCCGGGGCTTCTCTCCGTCGCCCGCCATTCGGGCCTGCGCTCGCGCTGCGCATCCAGCAGGCCCTGGCGCACCCCTTCCAGGTCACGATCGGCGGTATAGACGGGCGAACCCGGTTGCTGCCGCCAGGATTCGTCGAGCGTGCCCGCATCGACACCATCGAAGCCCAGTTCGTCCACCAGCTTCAGCACCTTCGCCTTCGCGTTGGCGTCGTCGCCTGCCACCGGCAGCGCGATCCTCGTTTCGGCCGTGGAAGGTCTGCCCATGCTCCCAAGGTGTTCGGCGTAGATATTGTTGAACGCCTTGATGACGGGGCGCCCGATCTGCTGCGCAACCCACCGGCTCTCCGGCAAGCCGACCTCGATGGGCCCGATCCTTCCGTCGCGCTGGCGCGGGTAATAGTTTCCGGTGTCGACCACGACCGTGTCCGCCGGGACGCCGTCGAAGAGATCCGGAGGCAGGCTCGTCACCTTGGCTTCGGGAATGGTCACGATGACCACCTCGACACCGTGCACCGCCTCGCGGGACGTGACGGCGACCGCGCCGGTTTCCTGTTCGATGTCGGTAAGCGTATGCGGGCCGCGCGAATTGGCGATGAGTACGTCGTGGCCCAGTTCGCGAAAACGGCGCGCGAGCGTGCGACCGATGTTTCCGGCGCCGATGATTCCAATCTTCATGAAGTGAACTCCGCTGATGCCATCCGCCCTATCTTCGCCGCCTCGCGTGAAAACCGGGCGAGCGCAGGGTGAGTCCAATATAATTCGCCGATGCGTTTCTCCGCCCTGCCCGCCTTCCTCGTATTTCTGTGCGTGCCCTGGCTAGCCTGGGGACAGGCGCAGACGACGCCGCCGGCACAGGTGCCTACACTGGAAGCGATCACGGTCAGCGGCGAGCAGCCGGGCCCGGGCCTGTGGCGGGCGACGCGCGAAGGACGCACGCTTCTCATCCTAGGCAGCCTCTCGCCGCTGCCGAAGAAGATGACCTGGAAGACCGACGAGATCGAAGATGCGCTTGCGCATGCGGGGGCACTTATCACGCCGCCGCACGTCGAGATCAAGCCGAATACGGGGTTCTTCGGGCGCCTGGCGCTCCTGCCTTCGCTGATCGGCGTGCGCAAGGCGCCGGACGACGCGACGCTTAAGGACACCGTGCCGCCGGACGTCTACGCCCGCTGGCTCGCGGTGAAGGCGCGCTACATCGGCAACGACCGCGGCGTGGAACGATACCGGCCCATCTTCGCCGTGCTGGAGCTCTACAAGGCCGCGGTGAAGAAGGCGGGCCTCGGCAAGTCAGGCGAGATCACCCGCACGGTGCTCGAACTGGCCCGCAAGCACGACGTGAAGCAAGTGCCCGTGGAGTACACGCTGCTGGTGGACGATCCGCGCGCCGCCATCAAATCGTTCAAGCGCTCCACGCTCGACGACGTGTCCTGCTTCACCCAGAGTGTCGACAACATCGATGCGCAGCTGGCCGACATGACCCGCCGCGCGAACGCATGGGCCACCGGTGACGTTACCGCGCTGCGCGACGAGCGCAGCGCGAAGCAGCGGGAGAGTTGCATGAATGCGGTGACGGAAGGGGGCGTCGCGCAGCGCATCGGCCTAGCCGACATGCCGAAGGCCGTTCGCGAACGATGGCTCGCTGCCGTGGACGCCACCATGGCCGCGAACGCGCGGGCGGTGGCCATCGTGCCGATCGACGACCTCCTCGGCCCGGACGGCTATCTCGAAGCGCTTCGCACCAGGGGCTACGCGGTGGAATCGCCCGACGAAGGCAACTGAGCCGGCGGCACGCCCTGCCGGATCGCCGCCGAGAAATCCTGTCCTGGCGAGCATGCCCTCGCCCGCTCGGTGATCCGCCCGAGCCGCCGCCATTCGTCCACGTCCAGGCGGCGGTCGAGCGCACCGGTGTCGCGCAGGTAGCCCGGAAGGTAGCCCGTCAGCAGCAGCCGCAGATCGAACGGGAGCGCGCCGTCGATGCGCCTCGCCATCCGGTAGACGATGGTGGTGCAGTTCGACGTGACCGTATTGTAGAAGCGCGGCTCGCGTACCAGCTCGTTCGCCGCCTCCACGTAGGACACGAACAGGGAACGCATGGCCTCGGGCGTCATCCGCAGCGGGAAGAGATACGCGTCCTCCCCGCGCACGTTCGTGCGTACACGCACGATGTCGCGTTCCTCGGCGGCGATCAGCACGAGCTCGAACTGCCGGAAGAACCCTCCGATCTCGGAAAATGCCTCGCCGCGCTTGCGCCTGATCTCCACGGAGAACACGACGTGCCGGCCATCGGAGAAACCGAAGGAGAGCATGGCATGGGCGATCGCCTCGCCCGACCAGTAGGACAGGATCGCATCGGCACCGGACAGGCTGTCCAGCTCGTATTCGCGCGTGTTCCAGCGCACGTCGTAATCGTCGTCGGCGCGCCAGTCGAAATCGCGCACATGGCACAGGCGCACGTGCGTGCCGTTCACCTCGCCGTGGAGGAGGCGGGCCACGTCGTCCGCCCAGACCCGGTCGTTGCGCGGGCGGATCGACGCCCACCACGCCAACAGCACCGCGTGGGCGGAGACCAAGCCCACCATCGCCCACCCCGCCCGCCATCCCAGCCATGCAGCCCACGCGACCGCGCAGGCGGCCATCCAGGCGCCCGCGACGGAAAGACGCAGCGCCCGCGGCCCCGGAAAGCGGAACGACAGCGCGAATGCGCCCCACGCGCCGGATAGGAACAGCAAGAGGCCCACGAGGAGGCCGGCGGCACCGCGGACAAGCAGGCCTGGCCTGGTCATGGGAGAGCTCTCATCGTCACAAACTTTCCCACGACGTTGACGCGCGGGCAACACGCATTGCATGTGCGGCCGGGAACACTGGACGCATCCTTCAGCGCAGGAGCTTCCCCATGAGCCGCTTCGACGATCGCTATGACAAGTCCCGTCATCCCGAGGACAGCCCCGTCTGGACCCGACCCCGGCCGCGGCGCGACGACGACACCCGTTACCCGGGAGACGAATTCGGTGGCACCTACGGCCGTCGCGACAACCGCTATACCGGAGGCAGCCCCTACGATGCCAGCCATGAACTGGCCGGGGGACGGGACTATGGCCCCGGCGACGATTTCTCCGGCGGCGGCTGGGCAGGCCAGCGCGACTACCAGCGAGAGGACCGGCGCTATCCCGGCCACCGGGAATTCGGCCGCCATCACCGCTACGGCGGCAACGCCCCTCACCCGGGACACCGTGACTTCGGCCGCGGCGACGAAGGCGCGAGCGCATGGAGCGGCTCCGGCTACCCAGGCGGCCAGCGCGGCGTCGGACCGAAGGGCTACCAACGCAGCGACGAACGGATCCGCGAGGACATCTGCGAGCGGCTGACCGAACACGATGCCATCGACGCGTCGAATATCGAGGTGAACGTCGCGGACGGCGTGGTCCAGCTCAGCGGCGAAGTGCCGCAGCGCTATATGAAACATCTAGCCGAAGACGCCGTGGCCGACGCCATCGGGGTCAGGGACGTGAACAACAGCCTGCGCGTGAGCACGGTAAGCCGTGCCGGGGAGCGCGGGATGTTCGACGAACCATCCCTAGGCTGAGCCGGCTTCCGCTCAGACGCGCCGTACGTTCGCCTCGCGGATGGCGCTTTCCAACTGGTGCGCGCTGTATGGCTTGCGCACCAGCGGCGCCTGGTAACGCTGCGGTATGTCGACGGCCATCGAACCCGTCGCCAGGACATAGGGAATGCCGCGGCGCTTCAGTTCGTCGAGTGCCGGGTAGGCCATGATGCCCTGGAGATCCAGGTCGACCACCGCCACGTCGCAGGGCTCGACATGGGCGACGCGTATGGCCTCTTCGATGCAGCCGGCACAGGCCGCCACGTCGTACCCGAGGCGCTCGGCGAGAAGGTCGGTCAAGGCGGACGCCAAACCGGAATGGTCTTCGAAGACGATGGCCCGTGGCGCGGCTGTCACGTTCATGGGAAAACCCGTCTATGCAATGGCCGGAGGCATCAACCTACTCCCGTTTTCGCGCCGCGACCATACGCCATCCGCAAAATCGGCTAGGAAATTTTGTAGTTCTTCACGAAACCGAGCGGGCAATGTCATTTGCCACGATTTAAGCGGTTTTCCATCACCACAGGTCATGTTTCCGTAACGATTCGTTGAGCTTTTTCGAAGCGAAATCGAGCAGCTTGCGGCGTGCATAGGTATGCCATGCGAGCCAGGTGAGGATCTTGTCCTTCCACTTGTCTGTGGCGACCGAGTAGAGCGCGTCCAGGCGCGTGCGTATTGCCGGCATCAGGCTCGCCGGATCGAAGGCGCCCTTGGGCCAGTCCGGCAGCAGATCCTCCCGCCGGCTGGGATGGCACGGCCCCACCAGGGGAATGACCGGCGCATGGAGCACACCGTCGCGTTCGCGCAGGTAATGCGCCAGGGCAGGATCGGCGGCCCATCCGGCAACGATGGGATTCGTCGCCGGAACGAGGAAATGTTCCGCCAGGAAGCGCTGTGCGTTGCGCCGGCCGAGCAGGAAATCGTGACGCCGGAAAGCCTCGGAGAAAAAGCCCGAGAAGCCGCCGAGCGCCCCCGCGGCGATCGCCCGTCCGCCGAGCCAGCGGATAGTCCCGTCCAGCGACGGCCGCGTGGGAGCGATCAGGAAGCGGCTGTAGACGGCATCGTCCATGGCCAGGGCGATTTCCCGCGGCTTGAACCGCGCCTGCTGCTTCCACGAGGAGAACAGCGCGGTGAGCGCCTCGACGATGTTGATCGATGCCGCGAATTCGGGGCCCAGGTCGTCCGGCTCCGGGAAGGGATCCACCATGAGCACGATGCGGTTCACCTCGTCGCCGCGGCGCGGATTCCGGCCCAGCGTGCCGGCCAGTTCGGTGCGAGCCAGCTCGAACGGTTCGTTGTCCATCGCCCCGCCGTCCACGCCTACGAAACGGTAAGTGGCGCCGTGACGATCCCAGGCATCGCGCCGCGGTTCGATGGGTATGACGCGCGACATGCCGTGCTCGTCCGGCACCACCACGCTGCGCTGCATGTAGTCGCTCCAGCGCCGCTCCACCTCGCGGTAGCGCAGGCCGCCGGGAAACGCCGAGGAAGCCAGCGCCGCGTTCATCAGCGACGTCCACGCGCGATCCGGCAGGCGCTTCGGATGCGGCACGTAGAGGTCGTCCGGGTATTGCCAGGCGCGGTCGTAAGGACCCTGCCCCGTATCCACCGCGAAGCGCAGGTAATCCTCATGCGCGACCATGCTGTGCACGGCATCCGCGCTGCTGCCTGCGAACGGCACCGCGTAGGGCACGCCGCGCAGGTTGGTCACGGTGAAGACGAGCTTCAACGGATTGGCGATATACGGCCGCGCCAGCGGCTCGCCCTCGAAGCGCAGCACCCGGGCGGCAATGTCGTCCAGGCAGCGCGTGTCGAGCAGGGAAGCGATCGGGACGTTCTTGTCCACGAGGTCGCCCGTATCGAGGAAGCCACGGATATCGACCTGTTTCACCCACACGTCGTAGAACGGGTTGGCCGGCGTATCCACGTCGGCGATATGCACGTGCGGAAACGCATAAGGCAGCGCCACCGCCGAGATCACGCCGTTGATGCTGCCGGCCGATGCGCCCGAGATGTCCCGCAGGAGCACATCATGGGTGGGGACCGGCAGTTTGCGCGTCTTCGCGTCCTCCCAGTGTTCCAGCGCCTCGTAGAGGAAATCCAGGACACCGGCGGCATAGGCGCCGCCGGACACCGCCCCCGCGAGCGCAAGGCCCAACTCGAACGTATAGGCCCGCGGGGGCGGCGTGATCTCAGGGTGCGCCAGGGGCAGGTCCGTATCGGGCATGTCCGCTCCATCGCCGGTGTTCGACGCATTATGGGCGACGCGCGCCCCGGAAAACGCGAACGCTTGCCGCGTTTCCTATCGCGCCATCCATTGCGCCGCCAGCGCGAGGGCCGCCGGCAAGGCCTGCACGTAAAGGATGCGCCGGCTGGCGGTGAAGGCGCCCCACAGGCCGGCCACCACGACGCATCCGAGGCCGTAGAACACGAAGGCCGTGGCGAAAGGCTCGCGCAGCGCCAGGCCGAGCACCAGGGCGACGGCGAGGAAGCCGTTATAGAGCCCCTGATTGGAGGCCAGCGCCGCGCTGTCGCGGGCGAAGTCGGCACTGATGCCGAATACCCTGGGCCCGCGCGAGCGCCAGAAGACCATCTCCAGCAGCACGATGTAGACGTGGATCAGGATCACCAGCGCGGTGAGCAGGGTGGCGACGAGGGTCATGCGGAAACCTGGCAGGGAGGGCGTTGCGCCCGAGGATAGCCGCTAAACCGGCCGGGAAAGATTCTTAGGCCGGATGGACGATTGCATCCTGTGTGGTGTCCGGCAGTAATACGGGGATGTGCAAGAACCTGGCAGCCCAGGAGATCTCCCTGGAGGCCCTCGGGCTACTCCAGGCCTTGCTGCACCACGACTATGCCGAAGCGCAGTTCCGCGCCAACCACATGGCCCGCTGCGCGCTCCAGCACGACCATCTCAAGGTCGCCGACGCCGCCGAGAAGCTCGAGGCCCTGCTGGCCTGCGGCTGTCCGAATTCCATGGAACTGCGGATTGCCTTACGCTCCCTGACGACCTCGGTCGATGGGATGCAGGCGGCCACCCCGCCCTCTCTCGACCGGCCCTCGTAACCGATCGCGGAGCCAACATGAAAGAGGGTATCGACCCGACTGTCCCACCCAGCGGCACCGGCTGTGCCGAATGCGAGCAGACCGGCGGCTGGTGGCTGCACCTGCGCCGCTGCGCGCAGTGTGGACACATCGGCTGCTGCGACGACTCGCTGGCGAAGCACGCGACGAAACACGCGGAAGAAACCGGGCATCCGATCATCCAGAGCTTCGAACCGGGTGAAGACTGGTTCTACGATTACCGCGACGAAAGCATGTTCGACGGCCCGCCACTGGCGCCACCGACCAGCCATCCGGCGAGTCAGACCGTACCGGGGCCGGAAGACCGCGTTCCATCGAACTGGCAGCGCGTGCTGCTTCGCGCAAGCCGGCAATAGTGATGGGTTCGTGTCGGTCGCCTGGAGCTCAGTCGAAGAACTCGGGATCGATCTCGACTGCCATCGGCTCATGCAGGCGAACCGGCTGGTCCGCGCCGGTAACGAACTCATAGGGCACGTAAACCATGCGTGCGAATCCGGGTGCTTCCATGTGCACCCGGATGCCGCTCTCGGCGACCGGCTCGAGTTCCGTGGGAATGATGACGTTCGCAACGAGCGCCACGGCCGCCACCTCGTCGCCGGATGCGCGTGAGGTCAGTCCCTGCGCGACCAGCCGATACACATCCTGTGCATTGGGAACTCCGGATCCGTCCGGTGCACCGGCCGCCGCCGCGATTTCGCCGGCATCGGTGATCGACCCACCGAAGGGAAAGAACTCGCCGCTCTTCGCGAGCATCTGCTCCGCGAACTCGACCACGAAACCGAACAGGCGGTTTACCGGATTCTGCGCTTCTTCCACGTCCATCCCCAGGCGATTGGCGAGAGCCATCGTACGACATCCGTCGCCTAGCCGGCACTGTCGCTGAATACGACATGGTCGCTGCCGTCCAGGATGAATGTCGCCACCTGTCGCATGCCAAGCCGCTCGTGGGCGCGGATGGACGCGACATTATCCTGTCGGATGAAGAGGATGGCCTCTCGTCCTGGAAGCTGCTTCCGCAAGGCCGCATAAAGTTGCGGAAGCAGGCCGCGTCCCCGTTCCGTATCCGCGATGCACGCTGGTCCATACACATAAGATGACGGACTGCCGGGCCATGCCGCGAGCATGGCCTTCACGACCGGTGGCGCGGGCCCATCGACAGCGGCGCTGAACAATACGCCCACTAGCCTTCCTTCGCGTCGTGCCACCACGACCGGCATGCCGCCGCAGACCATCGTCGCCACCTTCTCCGGTGGAAATTCGCCGGTAAGCGAGCCACCTCGCGATGGCGCGTTCGCTTGCAGCAGCCTGCTCAATTCGTCTGCGTCTGCGGTGGACGCGAAGTCGATGTCGTAATCCATAAGAAAAGTATATGTCTCAATCAATGGGCTCCCTGCTCGACGGCATCATCTGTCCTCCTGTCATCAGCGCATCGAGTTGATCATGGTGCGAAGCATAGAAAGCGACGTTCGCCTCGCTCGCGTTCTTCGACGAGACGAACTGGTCGTGCACCTCCGACTCGTTGGGACCGTAGAGCGCCACCTGCCCCGCGCTGGCCAGGGCGAACACCGCCGTCATGTACTCGCGGCGTTCGAAGCCGTGCTTCTCGACGATGCGTGCCAGTCGAGGCTGTCTGGTCAATACGCGATCGGTGATGTCGTCCAGCGAGTAAGAGAAGAGCTGTGCAAAGACCCACGAGCCGCCGACATGCGACTTCGCGGCGTCCGCGGAGACGGCCAGCAGCCGCTGGACGACGTCGTCGTCGATGCGGTAGTTCCGGATGGCTTCGTGATCGGCGGCCGGTATGGGCGGGTTCTCCCCTCGTTCCTTGGCATACGACACCGTCAGGCACATGACGGACAACACCATCGCGAGGAACGGATATCGCATCTTCATGTCGGACTCCCTCGTGGTTCCTCACCCCGGACCTGAGATTAACGCCCTTGGCCGATAAGGCAAAACTTGCCGTTTTTGCGTAACGCACCGATGTACGCTCCGCACATGCGCCTCTTGCTGCCGCTACTGCCGTTCGTCCTGGCCCTTCCGGCCCATGCACAGCTGTCGCCGTCCCAGCGCGCCGATGCGCAGAAGACGATCCAGCACGACCTGGACCTGCTGCGCTCGGACCCTCAACTCACCCGGCCACAACCCCGGCTGGACGCGATGATCGGCAACGGCACTCCCGATCAGCAGAAGACCTACCGCAAGCTCAAGGATGAGGCGGCCGAACGGGTCACCCGTGCGCCACTCGATACACGATTGGCACCGGAACCCGTACCGTTGGAATGGACCCGGTCCACCCATCACGGAAGCGCCGAAAACCATGTCGGTAAAGCCGTGGAGAAGCGAATCGACCACGGCATGGACAGTGGACGACAGGCGTGTGCAGGCGACGATGGCTCGAGGTCGTACTGCCAGGCTTTGGGTACCTCGAGCTTCTGACTCGCAGGTTACGGCTCATAGTCATTGATGGAGCCATGAGCAGGCACAAAAAAACCCGCTTTCGCGGGTTTCTTTGCGATCCGGGTGAGGTTCGCCGGATCTTGCGTTGGTGCCCAAGGGGGGACTCGAACCCCCACGACCGAAGCCGCTACCACCTCAAGGTAGTGCGTCTACCAATTCCGCCACCTGGGCATAACTTTTACTGCGTGTTGCGATTACTTCTTGGCCGGTTCAGCGGGAGCCTGCGGGGCTTCCTGCTTTGGGGCCGGAACATCATTGTTCGCTGCCGGAGCGGTGGCGGCGGGTGCGCGGGGCACGTCCGACGCGGCCGGGGCTACCGGAGCGTTGTTGGCGGGGGCGACCGGCGTGGTAACGCCGGACATCACGCCAAGATCCGCGGCCGGCTGGGGATTGCCCGTGCGACCGAGGTAGATGCCCATGCCGAGGCTGAGCAGGAAAAACAAGGTAGCGAGTACCGCCGTGGCGCGCGTCATGAAGCTCGACGAGCCGCGCGCACCGAACACCGTGGCGGAAGCACCGCCACCGAAGCCGGAACCTGCCTCCGCGCCGGCACCGCGCTGCATGAGAATCAGCACGATCATCGCCGCGGCGATCAGGATATAAAAAACGCTGAAGAGAATGAACATGTCTTCTTGTTTTGCCGTGTCGCGATTATCGACGCGCCGCGGCGCATATATCCAGGAAATCGGAAGCCACCAGTGAGGCGCCGCCGATGAGTCCCCCGTCCACGTCCGGCTGGGCGAAAAGTTCGGCCGCGTTGGCCGGCTTGACGCTTCCGCCGTAAAGCACCCGGGTCAGGAGCGAGATATTAGCATCCTTTTTTGCCAGTTGGCTACGGATGGCGGCATGAATTTTCTGCGCCTTCTCGGGGGTGGCGGTAAGTCCCGTGCCGATGGCCCAGACCGGTTCGTAGGCAACCACGGCCGCGCGGAAACTCTCGATACCACAGCTGTCGAGCACGGCGCCGAGCTGCCGGGAGATGACTTCCTCGGCCTGTCCCGCCTCGTGCTCCTCCAAGGTCTCCCCCACGCAGAGGATGGGTTTCAATCCCGCCTTGCACGCGGCAGCGAACTTCCGCGCCAGCAGCGCGTCGCTTTCCTTCTGGTACTGGCGGCGTTCGGAATGGCCGACGAGGACCCACTCCGCCCCCACGTCGCGCAGCATCTCGCCCGCGATTTCACCGGTATACGCGCCCAGCACGTGGTGCTCGGACAGGTCCTGGGCGCCGAAACCCAGCCCACGGTCGCCATAACGGTCGATCAGTTCGCCCAGATAGACGTCCGGCGGGAAGACCGCCACGTCGACGCCATCGGGCAGGTTTTCGACGATCTCGCGGACGAGGGCATCGGCCATGGCGCGGGAGCCGTGCATCTTCCAGTTACCGGCGACCAGCTTCTTGCGCATGGGAGGCTTCCAGGCGTGGAGAAAGGGGCGGCAGGATAGCGGCGGCCCCCTCTCCGGCAAAGCTGCATTGCCGCATGGGAGCCCGCGTACGGGCCGTTCACCGAGCGTAACGCAAGGATCGGGCATTTGACCTGACTGAAACCGGCTTCGATCATTCGCCCATGCGCATTATGAGAATCTTCTTTATCGCCCTGTTCCTGGCCTGCTCCGGCGGGGCCCTGGCACAGACCGACGACGCCACGCCCGCCCAGCAGATCGAGGACCTGCGCAGCCAGCTCGACAAGATCGAGAAGGCGATGAAGGACGACAAGATCTCGAACCAGGACATCGACGACCTGCGTGGAAAGGCGATGGACGTGGCGGGCGCGGCGCAAAAGATGTCCGGTGCGTTGCAGCCGGAGCGCGACGCCGCCAAGGCCCGGCTCGACCAGCTGGGTCCGCCGCCTGCGGCGGGAACCAAGGAAGCACCCGAACTGGCCGCCACCCGGAAGGACGCGCAAAAAGCCTTCGATGCGGTGGATGCCAGGATCAAGCAGGCGGACGGCCTGGCCCTGGAGGCCCAGCAGACCAACAACCAGTTGGCGGACCTTCGCCGCACACGCTTCCAGGAAACGATTTCGCAGCGCACGAACTCCCCGCTGTCGCGCCCCTTCTGGTCAGACCCGGCGGCGGCTTTCCCCCGCGATTCGGCGAACCTTCGCGCATTCGCCGGGGAGGTGAGGGACGACCTTTCCAACAGCTGGACCATCGGCAACCGCACTGCACTGATCACCTGCGTCCTGCTCGGCCTGCTGCTGATGACCGGCGTGCGCTTCTACATCGAATCGCGCGTGCGCAGCCTCACGGCCAATCGCATGCCGCCGGGACGGCTACGCCGGTCGGCCTTGATTCTGGGTATCGCGCTCACCTCCACTGTCACCACGGGCCTTGGCACGCAGCTCCTGTACCTCGGTCTCAACTGGAACGACATCTTCACCGAAGACACGGACGCCATCGCGCGAGCGCTCGTGCGCATCGTCTTCTTCGGTGCTTTCGTCGCCGGCCTGGGCCGCGCGCTGATCTCGGCGAAGCGGCCGTCCTGGCGTCTTCCCGCCATTCCCGACGCGACGGCGCTGGCCCTGCGCCGCTTCCCCATGCTCATCTCGCTGGCGGTGGTGCTGTTCTATTTCCTTAAGGAACTGAATCGCACCATCGGGACGAGCCTCGCCGCCACGGTGCTCACGAGCAGCCTGCAGGCCATCGTGCTGACCGTGCTTTCGGCCCTGGCCCTGCTGCGGCTCAGCCGTACGCACCACCACGACGAGGACGGTACTCCGCCGCCACCGCGTCCCATCTGGGCCAGCCTGTTCATCGCGGCGGCGTGGATCGCCATCGTCGCCTCCTGGATCGGGTTGCTCACAGGCTTCATCGCCTTCGCCTCGTTCATGGCGGGCCAGGTGGTCTGGACCGCGATCGTGATCGCGGCGACCTACCTCGCCATGCGCCTGGTCGACGATCTGTTCGAGACCCTGCTTTCCGAGAAGGGGCCGATGAGCGCCCGCGCGCAGGCGGTGTTCGGCACGCACCCGAAGCTGCTCGACCAGGCTGGCGTGCTGCTTTCCGGCGTCGTGCGGCTGGGGCTGTTCCTGTTCGGCCTCACCGCCGTCATGTCCGGCTTCGGTGCCGGCGCCTCGGACATCCTTGCGCTCGGCAGCAAGCTGCAGTCCCTGAAGATCTACGACGTCGAACTGAAGCCCAGCCAGATCCTGAGTTCGATCGCCCTCTTCTTCCTCGGCCTGCTGGCCGTGCGGGTGATCAAGAACTGGATGTCCGAACAGTACCTGCCGCGGACCAACCTCGATCCGGGCATGCGCAGTTCGCTCACCACGTTGCTCGGCTATGTCGGCATCGTGGTCGTCGTCGCCATCGCGCTGCTCGCGATGGGCCTCTCGGTGCAGAACGTCGCCTGGGTGGCGTCCGCGCTCTCCGTCGGTATCGGCTTCGGCCTGCAGGCGATCGTGCAGAACTTCATCTCGGGCCTGATCCTCCTCGCCGAACGGCCGGTGAAGGTCGGCGACTGGGTGGTCCTGGACGACGCCGAGGGCGATATCCGCCGCATCAATGTGCGCGCCACCGAGATTCAGGTGGCCGATCGCTCCACCATCATCGTGCCGAACTCTTCGTTCATCACGAAGCCGGTGCGCAACATGACGATGGCCAATCCGCAGGGGCGTGTGCTGTTCAAGCTGCCCATGCCGCTGGACACCGATCCGGTCGAGGTGCGCAATCACATGCTCGAGGCAATGCATGCCCATGCCTCGGTGCAGGAAACCCCGGCACCGCTGGTGATGCTGGACAACATCGACCACGCGGCGATGACCTTCATGGCCATCTGCTACGTGGGCAGCCCGCGCGACGTGGGCGGCGTGAAGAGCGACCTGCTCTTCGACATCATCGCGCGGCTGCGCGGCGCCGATATCCCGCTGTTGCGTCCGCAGGACCTTGTGCTGCGGTCGGGCGGCGGCCTTGGCGACCTGATCGGGCCCGACGGATCGGGAGCGCCGAAGGCTTCGACCGATCCGGATCCGTCGGCCTGATGATCGATCCGGCCCGCGACCTTCCGCGCCATGTAGGAGCGCGCCTTGCGCGCGACAGCTTTTGAGGCCATACCTCCAGGCTGGCGCGCCAGGGTGGTGACTGAGGCGAAAAGCGGTCGCGCGCAGGGCGCGCTCCTACAGTAAGTTGCCGGGATTGGCTCAGTCCTTCACGGGTGCCAGGCGCAGGTCCTGGAAGTCGAAGCTGAAGTCGGTCAGCGGCGACACCGGTTCCATGCGCACTTCGCGCACCTTGCCGTCGGGATCGAGCGCGAAGTTCACGAACGCGTCGCCGTTGAGCGAGCGGTCGTTCCAGTGGGCGATGAAGGTATCGTGCTGCCAAGGTTCCAGCATGCCCTTGAGCTGCGCCGTCTTCGTGAAGCTCATGACCAGCTTGCCGGCTTCCTTCGTCACCTTGACGTCGCCATACCAGGGGTCGCGGTACGTGCCGACGTAGCCGTCCAGCGGGAGAGACGGCTTCGAGCCCTTGGCGCGTGCGGCTTCGTGCTTCTTCATGCTGTCGTCGGCGTTTGCTTCCGACTTCTTCACGCTCGCGGCATAGGCGGCGTTCCAGTCCGTCTTCGGCGCATCCATGAAGGCATCCAGCGCACGATACGTCACCGCCTGGAAGGCCGCGCCGGATTCCTGGTTGGTCAGCACCACGATGCCGAGCTTGAGGTCGGGCACGAGGGTCACGCGCGATACCATGCCGGGCCAGCCGCCGGTATGCCACACGAGCTTGTGGCCGCGGTAATCGGACACGAACCAGCCTTCGCCATAGCCGGAGAAGTTCGGCTTCGTCGCCTTGAGCTCGGGCACGCTGGGTTCGCTGATCCTGATGGGCGTGATCAGCGACCACATCTCGGCCTGCCGCTTCTCGCTGAAGAGGCGCTGCTGCTTGCCCGAGGCGTCGGTATAGGTACCGCCTGCGAGCTGCATGTTCATCCACTTCGAGAGGTCGTGCACGCTCGAGTAGATGCCGCCGGCCGCCTGGTTGTTGTTCCACGACATGGGTGCGACCGGCTTCAGGTCCTTGAAGTCGAACTTCGCGTGACCCGTGGCGATGTCGTCGTCCGGCCCGATGTTGTCTGGCGCATGCGTCTGCGACTCGGTCATGCCCAGCGGCGTGAAGATGCGTTCGCGCACGAAGTCGGACCAGGGCTTGCCGGAGACCTGCTCGATGACCAGGCCCGCCACGGCGAACAGGATGTTGTCGTATGCGTACTCGGCGCGGAAACTGTTGGTCAGCGGTACGTGGCGCAGGCGCTGCACCACTTCCTGCGTGGTGTACGTCGTGGCCGGCCAGTACAGCAGATCGCCCGCGCCGAGGCTCAGGCCGCTGCGGTGCGCTAGAAGGTCGCGGATGCGCATCTCGCGGGTCACGTAAGGGTCGGACATCTGGAACCACGGCAGCCGGTCGACGACACGATCGTCCATGTCCAGCTTCTTCTCGTCCGCGAGGATCGAAAGAGAGGCGGCGGTGAAGGCCTTGGTGTTCGATGCGATGGCGAATTGCGTATGCGCGTCCACCTTCGCCGGCTCGCCCAGCTTGCGCACGCCGGAGCCCATCTCGAGCACCGTCTTGCCGTCTTTCACGATCGCCACGCCGATGCCCGGCACGTCGAACTGCTTCCGGGTGGCATCCACGAAGGCGTCGAAGTCGGCGAGCGCCGCGGGACGCACGGCGGTCTCAGTCACACCCGGGGTAGACGGCGCACCGGCATCCTGGGCCTGCGCGGCCATGGCGAAGACAAAACTGGTGACGCCGAAGGCGAGGAGATGACGAAGGCGCGACATGGACGGTCCCGGCTGCTGAAGAGAGCCGAGACTAGTCCATGCCGCGCCTCCGGCGAAAGGGATCGATCAGGCCTTGCGCTTCTGGCTGAAAATGACGCTGCCCAGGATGATGACGCCCGCGAGGGCCATCGTCGGGGTCAGGGCCTCACCCAGGAACATCCACGCCCAGCCCACGCCGAACAGGGGGACCAGATAGGTGGAGGTGGCCGCTCGCGGGGCCCCGATGCGCTGGATGAGACGGAAGTAGAACGCATAGGCAAGTCCCGTCGACAGCACGCCGAGAGCGACCACGGCGACCCAGGACTTCGTCGGGATGGAGGCCTCTGGCCAGGCCAGAGCGGCGAGCGGGGCCATCAGGATCGTGGCGCCGAGGAGGCACCCGGCGGCCACCGCCGTAGGCGGGATGTCCGCAAGGTACTTCTTGATGAGGTTGGCGGCGAGGCCATAGCAGAACGACGCGGCGACGCCGGCGAGTGCGGCCGGAGCGACGTTCTCGCCGGCCGTGCGGCCGCTGGCCAGGATCACCACGCCGACGAAGCCGGCCACCAGGGCGATGGCCTTGCGCGTGCCGATCTTCTCGCCGAAACCGATGAAAGCCACGAGCGCGGCGAAGAGCACCGTCATGCTGTTGGCGATGGCACCGATGCCGGCGGGCGCCCGCTCGGCGCCCCAGGCGAACAGGGTGAACGGGATGGCGGCGCTCAGCGCCCCCATGACCAGCATCTTCCACAGGTGGGCGAAGCGGATGTCCGAACGCGCGCGCCACAGCAGGGGCAGCAGGATCGCCGAGCCGAAGGCCAGGCGCGTGAAGACCATGGGGAACGGGCCGAAGTCCTTCGCTGCGACGCGCATGAAGAGGAACGAGCCTCCCCAGATCGCGCCCAGGGCCACGAGTTCGACCGGGGTGCGCCAATCGCGCTCCACGGCGGGAGCGAGCGAATCGGCGGGGGTTTCTGCAGCGGACGACATGCGCACCTCACTTGTGGCTGAACGCCATTGTCGCTGGAACCGGGCGCCGGACAAGCGCATCGTTTGCAAGCCAGCCTCTCATCCAATTCATCCCTGCCCCGCGTTCCGGCTTATTCCACCCCGACGAAGCCGCCCGTCTGGTGGGCCCACAGACGCGCGTAGAGGCCGCCACGCGCGATCAGTTCCGCATGCGTGCCCGTTTCCACGATCGCGCCGCGCTCCATCACCACCAGCCTGTCCATCTTCGCGATCGTCGACAGGCGATGGGCGATGGCGATCACGGTCTTGCCGCGCATGAGGATTTCCAGGCTCTCCTGGATCGCCGCTTCCGCTTCGGAGTCGAGCGCGGAGGTGGCCTCGTCCAGCACGAGGATCGGCGCGTCCTTCAGCAGCACGCGCGCGATGGCGATGCGCTGGCGCTGCCCGCCGGACAGCTTCACGCCCCGCTCGCCCGCGTGCGCGTCGAAACCGCTGCGCCCTTCCCCGTCGGACAGCCCGGGAATGAACTCGTCCGCGCGCGCCTGGCGGACCGCCGCCAGCATCTCTTCTTCCGTGGCATCGGGACGGCCATAAAGCAGGTTGTCGCGGATCGAGCGGTGCAACAGCGAGGTATCCTGCGTCACTACGCCGATATGCGAGCGCAGGGACTCCTGGGTGACCCTGGCGATGTCTTGCCCGTCGATGTAGATGTGCCCTTCCTCGAGGTCGTAGAGGCGGAGCATCACGTTGACCAGGGTGGTCTTGCCGGCACCCGAAGGCCCGACGAGGCCGATTTTCTCGCCCGGCCGCACGGTGAGGTTCAGGCCAGCCATGACGCCGCCGGCCTTGCCGTAATGGAAATGGATGTCCTCGAAGCGGACCTCGCCATGGGTGACCTGCAGCGGCACCGCGTCATCGCGGTCCTGCACGGTGCGCTCTTGCGAGAGGGTGGTGATGCCGTCCTGCACCGTGCCCACGTTCTCAAAGATGCCGTTGACCACCCACATGATCCAGCCGGACATGTTGTTGATGCGGATCACCAGCCCCACGGCGAGCGCCACCTGTCCCGTCGAGACCATCCCGTGCACCCACAGCCATAGGGCCAGCGCACTGGTGCCGGCGATCAGCAATCCATTGAGCGAAGTGATGGAAACGTCCATGCCCGTGACCATGCGGCTGGACGAGCGCACCTTGTCGGTCTGCTCGCGCATCGCTTCCTGCGCATAGGCCTCTTCCCGGTGGGTATGCGCGAAGAGCTTCAGCGTGATCACGTTGCTGTAGCCGTCGACGATGCGTCCCATCAGCCTGGAGCGCGCCTCGGAAGCCCGCCACGAGCGCTCCTTCACGCGCGGCACGAAGAAGACCAGCATGCCGACGTAGCAGAGGATCCACCCCACCAGCGGCAGCGCCAGCCGGATGTCGGCCTTCGCGAACAGGTAGACCGAGGTGCCGGCGTAGACGCTGACATACCACAGCGCGTCCACCACCTGCACCGCCGATTCGCGCAGCGACGGCGCGGTCTGCATGATGCGATTCGCGATACGGCCGGCGAAGTCGTTCTGGAAGAAGGCCAGGCTGTGCTTCAGCACGTAGCGATGATGCTGCCAGCGCACCATGTTGGTCATGCCGGGACTCAGGGCCTGGTTCACGAGCAGGTCGTGCAGGCCCATCGCCAGCGGACGCAGCAGGACCACGACGAAGGCCATCCATGCGAGTGTGCGCCAGTGCGTCTGGAAGAATACGGCCGCCGGGGTTTTCTGCGCCATGTCCACGACGCGGCCGAGGAAGTCGAACAGCGCCACTTCGATCAGCGCCACCGCCAGGCCGACGACCAGCGTCGCGACGAAGATCTTCCAGACCTGGCCGAGGTAATAGGCATAAAAGCCGACGACGCTCTTGGGCGGCGCGCGGTCCGGCGCCTCGCGGAAGATGTCGATGAGGGATTCGAACCAGCGGAAGATCATTCCGCCATTGTAGTACCCCCTCGTCAGCCGAGGGCACGTCTCCGCCCCAGCGCCCTGTCGAGGGCCACCAGGGCAAGGCCAAGGACGAGGAACAGCACCGCCACCAGCGCCACATTGAGCAGTGCGGCCGGATAGCCGAGCCGGCCCACGTCGAGGAAGGGGTACGGGTACTCGTCCACGACGGCGCCGCGTGCGAAGGTCCACAGCGCGAACACCAGCGGGAACCCGAGCCAGCGCAGCGCGTCGCGCCACTCGAGGGAGCCGTGCGGCAAGAGCACGACCCACCATGCGAGGTACAGCGCCGGCACCACGTAATGCAGCGAACGGTCGGCGATCAGCTGCGGCCCCAGCGGATGCCATAGCGAGCGCAGCAGCACGAAGTACACCAACGCGGTCACCGCGATGCACAGCGCGGCCAGCCCCTGAACCCGCGGCGTGCGCAGGACCCTCAGCGGCGTCCAGTTACCGCCCGTTGCCGCCGATGCGGCGACGAGCGCCACGAGCAGGTTCGAGAGGATGGTGAAAAAACTGAAATAACGGACCGTCACCGCGCCCAGCGAACCCGACCACACGATGAGCCAGTACTGCAGCACGAGGGCCGGCCACGCCACCGCCGCGACGACGATGGCGAAGAGGTTGGAAACGGCGGTGGTGCGGGTCGGCATGGAACGTTCCGTCAGCGGGGCCACGCATTATTGCCGCGATCCCGGTCCGGAATCCTGTGCTCAGGGTCAATTTCGGCACGAACGATCCTGCGGCCGCCCGGCACGTCCACGCCGAAGCTCTTGTGCTGCTGCCAGGTTTCGACCGGAATGCGGATGTCCTTCGTGGATTTGTCGTCGAAGGTGACCCGCAGCGTGGCCGGCATCACCAGCTGGTCGAGGTTGGACACCGTGACGGTCGAACCGTCCACCTTGTCCACAGCCATGTCCAGCTGCCAGTTGTGCTCGAACCAGCCGCGCCAGAACCAGGAAAGATCCTCACCCGCCTCGCTTTCCATCAGGCGGAAGAAGTCCGAAGGCGAAGGATGCCTGTATGCCCAGGTGGCGATGTATTTGCGGAACGCGGGGTCGAACCGCTCCGGTCCGATGATCTGCTCGCGGAGCAGCACGAGGCCGAGCGCCGCCTTGAAATAGGTCGCGGGATGGCGGTATTTCTCCTGGATCATGTCGGCGCCGATCAGCAGTGGCGGCGCGTCCCGGTCGGCCAGCAAGGGCAGGATCTCGTCCACGGGGTTGCCGTGCTTCGGCGCATACTCGCTGTCGCGCTTGGGGGCGAATTCGCCATGGTTGAAGGCGTCGGCCTCGTAGACGTCGATGAAGGTATTGAAGCCCTCGTCCATCCAGGCGTTGCGGCGCTCGTCGCTGCCCACGATCATCGGGAACCAGGTGTGACCGATTTCGTGCGCGGTGACCATGTGCAGCGGCTTGGCCGGCGCCTTCATGGGGTCGAACACGATGCCGGGGTACTCCATACCGCTGGCCGCGGAACCGGCTTCGTTGATCGCCACGGGATAAGGGTACGGGTACCACTTCGTGGAGAAATGCTCGACCGAGGCCTTGAGATATTCGGTCGAACGGCCCCAGCGATCCTGGCCCACACTTTCCACCGGGTACACGGACATCGCGAGCGCGGTCTTGCCTTCCGGCAGGTTGATCCGCGCGGCGTCCCACACGTACGCCGTGGACGCGCCGAAGGCGACGTCGCGCGTGTTCTTCATGCGGAACTTCCAGGTGAGCGTGCCGCCCTTCTTCGGCCGGCTGGCCGGATCGGCGACCTCTTCAGGCGTGCGGATCATCACCGTCTTGTCGCTCTGGCGTGCCTTGGCCAGGCGCTCGCGCTGCGCGGCGGTCAGCACGTCCTCCGGATTCACCAGCTCGCCGGAGCCGGCCACGATCATGTCGGACGGGACCGTGATGGCGTAATCGAAATCGCCGTACTCGAGGTAGAACTCGCTGTTGAGGTAGGGCGCGGTGTCCCAGCCACGCAGGTCGTCATAGACGCACATGCGCGGATACCACTGTGCCATCTCGTAGATGTTGCCGTTCTTCGACGCCGCGAAGCCCGTACGGCCGCCGAAGTCGCCGGGCAGGTCGTAGGAATACGCGATGGTCAGCGAAATCTTGCCTCCCTTGGCGGCCAGCGCCTGGGGCAGGCGCACCTGCATGCGCGTGTCGCTGACGACGTAATCGGCCTTCTTGCCGTCGATCGTCACCGAGGCGATGCGGTAGCCGTCGGTATGGCGCTTTTCCGTCTTGCCCGCGGTGAAGTTGCCGCGCGCGTCCTCGGTGAACCGGTTCTCGTCCAGCTGCAGCCAGAGCACGTCCAGCGCGTCCGGACTGTTGTTCGTATAACGGATGACCGCCTTGCCGCTCATGGTGTTCTTCACCGGGTCCAGCGTGGCGGCCAGCTCGTAATCCGCGCGGTTCTGCCAGAACAGCGGCCCGGGCATGCCGCTGCCGGAGCGATAGGCATTGACCGGCTGCGGGTAGGTGAACGGCGCGAAGGTTTCGCGGGGATCGAAATCCGCGGCCAGGGCGGCGCCGGCGCCCAGCAGGGCGACGGCGGCGAGCGACAGACGGGCGAGGTTTTTCATCGGCTACACTCGTGGGACGACCCCTCAGCGTAACCGGCAAACGAATCCCGACTCCAGCCTGCCGGAAGTCAGGTCAACGGAGGTCCACCTTCCGGTTCTCGCCAACATCCGGCGTCTTTCCCGTCACTCGCGCCTTCAGGTAATCGAACGCGAGCACCATCTTCGACGAAGGGGCGTCCCAGTATTCCGCCGTATCGACGTCGACGCGCAGGAGTGCGAGGTCCGGGTCGTCCTTCCCGTCGGGGAACCAGGATGTGATCCACTCGTTCCAATGCGCGTCGATGGCAGCGCGATCCTCCACGAGGGTCGCGCTGCCGGACAGCGACACATAGCTGTTGTCCGGGGCGCTCGCGTACGCGACGTTGACCTGGCGGTGCTCCTCCACCTCGTCCACCTTCGGCGAACTCTTCCGGGTGAAGAACCACAGACTCCCGTCGAAGCCTTCCTGCGAGGCCACCATGGGCCGGCTGTACAACCGGCCCTCGCGCTCGCTGGTGAGCATCGCCACCCGGGCGTCCTTGATGAGGGACCAGATCCTGTCCAGCTCTTCCTGGCGTGCGTGGGCCATGGCGATACTCCGGGTGGCGAAAGCGTCACCGTCCCACGGCGGCGCTCAAGGCGCCGTCAATCCCGTCCCTCGCAGGGCAAACGCCGCGCTCACATCGTGGCACTATTAGGCGGAGAACATCCCTACGTATACCTTGCATATGGCCTCGGTATCCGCATATTCCCCAAGTTCATACATCGAGGACCCCACGCATGAAAATCGGTTTGATCGGACTGGGCCGCATGGGCGGCAATATCGCTCGCCGCCTGATGAGGGACGGTCATCAGACCGTGGTCTACGACAACAACCCGGCCGCCCGCGAGGCGCTGGCCAAGGATGGCGGCCAGGCCGTCGAGTCGCTCGAAGCCCTGGTCCAGGCCCTGCCCTCGCCCCGCGTGGTGTGGGTGATGCTGCCGGCCGGCGAGATCACCGAAACCACCATCGCGAAGCTTAGCGACCTGATGAGCAAGGACGACATCGTCATCGACGGCGGCAACACCTTCTACAAGGACGACGCGCGCCGCGCCGAAACGCTCGCCGCCAAGGGCCAGCACTACGTCGACGTGGGCACCTCCGGCGGCGTGTGGGGGCTGGAGCGCGGCTACTGCATGATGATCGGGGGCGACAAGCCGACCGTCGACTATCTCGATCCCATCTTCAAGACGCTGGCTCCGGGCGCCGGCGACATTCCGCGCACCGAGGGCCGCGAGGGCCGTGACCCGCGCGTGGAGAACGGGTACATGCACGCCGGGCCGGCTGGCGCGGGCCACTTCGTCAAGATGGTCCACAACGGCATCGAGTACGGCATGATGCAGTCCTTCGCGGAAGGCTTCGACATCCTGAAGAATCGCGACGCCGCGCACCTGCCGGAACGCGAACGCTACCATCTCGACGTGGCCGACATCGCCGAGGTCTGGCGCCGCGGCAGCGTCGTGTCGTCCTGGCTGCTCGACCTCACCGCCAGCGCACTGGCGAAAGGCCCGGAACTCGACAACTACTCCGGCTACGTCGACGACTCCGGCGAAGGCCGCTGGACGGTCAACGCCGCCATCGAACAGGCGGTACCCGCCGAGGTACTCACCTCCGCCCTCTTCGCCCGCTTCCGCTCGCGCCAGGACCACACCTATGCGGAGCGCCTGCTCTCCGCGATGCGCATGGGTTTCGGCGGCCACATCGAAGGCCGCGGCAAGCCGCCGAAGGAAGGCGAACACTCCTGATCGAAGCCCTGTAGGAGCGCGCCCTGCGCGCGACAGCTTTTAGCGAGAAGCAGCAGGACCTGTTGCATGGACGCAAAAAGCTGTCGCGCGCAGGCGCGCTCCTACATGGTTTTCAACCGCCGTCCAGCTCCTGGAGGCGCTCGCGCCATCGCTCGGGCGTCTGCGGTTTGACGAAGAGCGCCACGATCGGCAGGCTCGCTTCCTTGGTGCGCGTCTCGATGGTGCGCACAACCTCTTCGATCTCCATCGTCGTCAGGCGGTCGTCGAAGGCCGCGGAGATCGCGACCAGCACGTGGTCCGGCCCCAACTGCAGGGTGAGCACGCCGTTCACCGCCTCGACGCCCTTCACCTGCCCGGCGATGCCGCAGACCTTCGCCAGGAGGTTGGGGGTGGCGGGTTCGCCGATGAGCAAGGCCTTACTTTCCCGCGCCAGCAACGCCGAAGCCAGCGCGAGCACCACGGCGATGCCGATCGACGCCCAGCCGTCGATGCGCGGATCGCCCAAGGCATGCGAAAGAGCGATGCCCGCCGCGGCGATCGCGAGGCCCAGCAGGGCGGCGCTGTCCTCGAAGAGCACCGTGAAGGTGGTCGGGTCCCTGGTGCTGCGGAATGCCTCGAAATAGCCGAGCTTGCCCTTCCTTCGCTGCACGCTCTTCAACGACAGCCACCACGACGCGCCCTCGAAGACCGCGCCTACGCCGAGAACGATGTAGTTCATCGTCGGATCGTGCAGCGGCTCCGGGGTGAGGATATGGCTGACGCCTTCGTACAGGGAGAAACCCGCGCCGAGGGCCAGCACCAGCAAGGCCACGATGAAGCTCCAGAAATAGAGCTCACGTCCGTAGCCGAGCGGGTTCTGCCGGTCGGGCCGCCGCTGCGAGCGACGCAGCCCGTGCAGGAGCAGCACCTCGTTGACGCTGTCCACCAACGAGTGCACGCCCTCGGAGAGCATGGCCGAACTGCCGCTGATGGCCGCGGCGGCGAACTTCGCGGCCGCGATGCCGATATTGGCGGCGAGTGCCGCGTAGACGACGAGTTTCGGGCTATGGGCCATGCATCGCATCGTCGCCGGAGCAATGTATCGAACAGGTCAAGTGACCCGGGAGCAATGTGGGAAGCGCGCTTCCCACAGGACTTGCCACGAGGCCGGGCGCAGCTTTTGGGGAGCCAAATGGAAAGGCCGCGCCTTGCAGCGCGGCCTTTCCCTGCGGCAACCGCCGGATTACTTCGCGAACAGGTGCTCGACGCCCGCGCGTTCCTCGCGCAGTTCCTTGTTGGTCGCGTCGATGCGGGCCTGCGAGAACTCGTTGATCTTCAGGCCCTGCACGATGGCGTACTTGCCGTCCTTCACCGTGACCGGGTAGCCGAAGATCACGCCCGGCTCGATGCCGTACGAACCGTCGGACGGGATGGCCATGGAGGTCCAGTCGCCCTCGGCCGTGCCCAGCGCCCAGTCGCGCATGTGGTCGATCGCGGCAGAGGCGGCCGAAGCGGCCGACGAGGCGCCGCGGGCCTTGATGATGGCCGCGCCGCGCTGCTGCACGGTCGGGATGAAGGTGTCGGCGTACCAGGCCTGGTCTACCTGCTCCAGCGCCGGCTTGCCCTTCACCGAAGTCTCGTGCAGGTCCGGGTACTGGGTGGAGCTGTGGTTGCCCCAGATGGTGACCTTCTTGATCTCCGTGGTATGCGCACCGGTCTTCTCGGCCAGCTGCGACAGCGCGCGGTTGTGGTCGAGGCGCACCATGGCGGTGAAGCACTTCGGGTCGAGGTCCGGAGCGTTCTGCTGCGCGATCAGCGCATTGGTGTTCGCCGGATTGCCGACGACCAGCACGCGCACGTCGCGCTTCGCGTGGTCGTTCAGGGCCTTGCCCTGCGGGCCGAAGATGGCGCCGTTGGCTTCGAGCAGGTCCTTGCGCTCCATGCCCGGGCCGCGCGGACGCGCACCGACGAGCAGCGCGTAGTCGACGTCCTTGAAGGCGACGTTCACGTCGTCCGTGGCGACCACGCCGGCAAGGGTCGGGAACGCGCAGTCGTTGAGTTCCATCACCACGCCCTGCAGCGCCGGGAGCGCCGGGGTGATCTCGAGGAGGTGCAGGATCACCGGCTGGTCGGGACCCAGCATGTCGCCGGCGGCGATACGGAACAGGAGGGCATAACCGATCTGGCCGGCTGCGCCGGTGACGGCAACGCGAACGGGTGCTTTCATCTTTCGACTCCTCAAAATACCGCTTGACTGACGATCAGGTGAGCTCGGCGAAGAACTCGACGATGCGGGCCATGCCCTTGTCGAGCGCCTCGTCCGGGCAGGAATAGGAAATGCGCAGCGCGCGCGGCTCGCCGAAGGCCGAGCCCGGCACACAGGCCACGCCCTTGGCTTCGAGCAGCACCGCGCAGAAATCGACGTCGGAGTCGATCGCCACGCCGTTGTGCTTCTTGCCGAAGGCCACGGAGATATCGGGGAAGGCGTAGAACGCGCCCTGCGGACGCGGGCACAGCACGCCGGGGATGGACACCAGCGCGTCGTACACGCGGTCGCGCTTCGCGGCGAACTCCTTGCACTTCGCGGCGGGGATGTCCTGCGGACCGGACAGTGCGGCCAGGGCCGCGGCGTTCACCACCTCGGGCAGGCTGGTGATGTGGTTGGAATTGAGCGTGGTGACGGCCAGCGCCACGGCTTCCGGCGCCGCGATGAAGCCCACGCGCCAGCCGGGCATGCCGTAGGTCTTCGACAGCGAATCGACGAAGATCACGCGGTCCTTCAGTTCCGGACGGACGTGCACGAAGTTGTGGTAACCCACGCCGTCGAAGACCATCGTGTTGTAGATGTCGTCGGTGATGACCCAGGTGTCCGGGTGCTTCGCGATCACGTCGGCCAGCGCGGCGATTTCCTCGCGCGTGTAGACCATGCCGGTGGGATTGGACGGGTTGTTGAACAGGAACACCCGCGGCTTGCGCGCCAGCGCGGCGTCGAGCTGCGCCGGCGTGAGCTTGTAGTGCTGTTCGGGCGGGCACGGCAGGATGTTGATCTTCGCGCCGACGATCTCGGCGATGTCGAGGTAGCTGGTCCAGTACGGCGCCGGGAAGGCGATTTCGTCGCCTTCGTCGAGCAGCGCTTCGGCCAGGTTGTAGAGCACCTGCTTCGCGCCCACGCCCGTGGTGACGTTCTTGCGCGTATAGCCGGTGAGGCCGAGTGCTTCGATGTGCGCCAGGAACGCATCGATCAGCGCGTCGGGGCCGCGGTTGCTGCCGTACTGGCCGGAATCCTTCGCCAGCGCCTCACGCGCGGCGGCGTACACGTGCTCGCCCGGGAGGAAGTTCGGCACGCCGATCGAGAAGCTGACGATGTCGCGGCCTTCCGCCTTCAGGCGCTTGGCCTTCTCGGCAATGACCATGATCGCACTGGGCTTGGCGCGTCCGATACGCTTGGCGAGCTGCGGCATCGTTTCCTCGACGGGGCTGGGGCAAAGGCCGCCATTTTAACACGGCCCCGTCGCCCCGCACGGCCGCGTTCTCCGGCGGCCCGTGCCCTCCCCGCGCCCCGATCGTCCCGGACGCTTGCGCGCCCCGATCGTCCCGGACGCTTGCGCGCCCTGATCGTCCCGGACGCTTGCGCGCCCTGATCGTCGCGGACGCTTGTAGGAGCGCGCCTGCGCGCGACATTTTTTCGCGAAGGGCTGCAGGGCCTGTTCCTCACGGCCTCAAAAGATGTCGCGCGCAGGCGCGCTCCTACCGGAGGCGGACGTGAAAACGCCGCCCGGGGGCGGCGTTCTCCACTCGGAACCGGATACCTCAGCGGGCGGCGTCCAGCACCTCGTTCCATTCCTTGACCTTGGCGGCCTGCTTCTCGAGCAGCGCGTCCACGTCGCCGGTGACTACTACCTCGTTGATGGTGTCGTCCTGGCGGATGGCGTCGACCACCTTCTGGTCTTCCGGGCCGACCACTTCGCCGAACACGCTGTGCTTGCCGTCCAGCCACGGGGTCGCGCCGTGGGTGATGAAGAACTGCGAGCCGTTGGTGCCCGGGCCGGCGTTGGCCATGGACAGGACGCCCGGCTTGTCGTGCTTCAGGGTGGTGTCGAACTCGTCGCCGAAGCGGTAACCCGGGCCACCACGGCCCGAGCCCTCCGGGCAGCCGCCCTGGATCATGAAGTCCGAAATCACGCGATGGAACGACAGGCCGTCGTAATAACCACGCCGTGCCAAGTTGACGAAGTTGGCCACCGTCATCGGGGTCTTGTCGTCGTGCAGGCGCAGGTGGATATCGCCCTTGTTCGTCTTCATGGTGACGTTGATGGTCATCGCGTTTCCTGTAACTCGTTGAAATGCAGACCGGCTGCCGATCGCGGCCGGTCCGGGGGGATGCAAGGCTACCGAAGATGGCGCCCCGGTCACAGGAGTTCAAGCGGGAAAACGTGACGGCGGTTCAGGCCGCGGGCACGGCCAGGGCCGAGGCCGTGAACGCGCCCGGGCCACGTGGACGGGTTTCGCGCACCGCGGCGTCCTCGGGAAGTGCCCGCCCCTCCGCCACATGCGCCCAAGCCCGGTCCAGCGCGGCGTATCCGAATGGAAGCAGCGGCGCATGGCGGTCGCCGAAGTCGGGAAAGGCCAGGAAGGGGTCGAAATGCTGCGCGTAAGGCACCTTCCAGAACACCGGCGAGCGTCCGGAGGCCCGCAGCCAGGCCACGTAGGGTTCCGACGAGAACGCCACGGGGATCAGCCCATCCTGGGCGCCGTGCACCACGAAGACCGGCAGGTCTTCACGGGGCAAGGCCGCGGTCGTCGCGTCCACGGCCCGGCGCAGTTCCGCCGCGTCGCTGCCCTGCCCCGTCCACAGTTCGCGCAGGCAGAGGTTTCCCGGCAGGGTCGGGTCCATCGACAGGTCCGTGCCGCCCGCCAGCAGGATGCCCGCACCGGGCGGCGAGCCCGAACCGTCGGCCCACCAGGCCGCGCGGACGATCGCGTCGACCGGTCCGGCCATACCGTCGGTGTGCTGCGGGCGATAGGAAAACCCGCAAGGCATGTCGCCGACGGCGCGCCGAAGATAAGCGGATGCGTAGGCGACCGTCACCGTGCGCCAGATGTCCAGCGAGGTCGACGAGGCTCCGACGGCCAGCGCCTCGTCCTGCCAGCCGGAGGCACGCAACATGGCGAGGGCTTCCGCGGCTTGGTCCGTGGGCAGGATGCCGCCCAGCTGCCCATGGGCGCGCAGCGAGGCGCCGCGCAGGGCCCATGCCGGCGGCTGGGCAGCGGCCACCCGGGCGAAAGGCAGGCCGTCGAAAGCAGGGGCCGCCAGTGCCGCCGGCAACAGCACGGCGGCTTCGGTGGCGTAGTCGTAGAACGGCCGGCCATGGCCGGCGACGTGGATGTTGGGTGCGAGCGCGACGACGGCCGCGAGAATGCCGTCGGCATCCTCGCCGGCCGCACGCAGGACAGCGGCGCCGCCGTTCGACAGGCCGGTGGCGATGATCCGCGTATTGGCGGGCGTGAACGGAGCCTCCTCGGGAAAGGCGCGGTCGAGCATGGCAAGCCCGAAATGCGCCGCCTGCAGCACATGGCGCCCCCAGTCCGCCTCCGGGTTGTCGCCGGAATGCGCATGCCTCACGGCGATACCCGCCTGCGCCGGAGCGTCCCTAGGCTCGAATTCCAGCGGAGCCTCGCCCGCTTTCGCGCGCGTGCCGTCCAGCGCCACGCCGCTCCGGTCCGTCGTATCGAAATAGCCGCTGCCCGCGGCCTTGTCGGTGTACGCGACGGCGCAGCCACGCGGCAGGCCCCACGCCCCCGCGACGGCGATCGAACCGTAGATCCCGCGCGTGCCCGGCGAGGCGGTGACGACCAGGCAGCGTTTCGCGTGATCGAAGGCATCGGGCACCTGGGCCAGCACGCGGTGCGGCGCGTTCGCTCCGGGCAGGCTGGCGAAGGCCATGAACTCACGACCCGGCACGTCCGGCACGCCGCCGTAAAGCGTGCCGTAGCCACCGAGCGGCCCGAGGTCCGCGATGCCCTTCCAGCAACTCTGTATCGCTCGCCGCCGGAGTTCGGCAGGCGTGGGCGCCGCGGGCTGCGCGAACGTTGCGGGCGCGCCGGCCAGCCCGCGCAGGCCGAGACCCGCGCTCAGCAGGTCGTCGCTGCCACGATGCGTGGTGACGCGTACTTCGCCAACGCTGTCCATCGAAAACATTCCGTTTCTCCCGGCCAGGAAGCCATGACGATGAGCGATTGATGCATGCGGCGCAAGCGCACCTGCTAGTTACTCACCGTACGCGCAAAGCGCGGTGCACTTCTTGTCGTCGTAAGCCTTCGCGATCGTTTCGAGGAGGGAGCGGAACGCGGGCTCGCTGCCAGCCGCTGCCTGGTTTGCGGCTTCGGCGATCGGCGCCCGTTCGGCGACCGTCATGGCGGCTGCCATGGGAGGGGCGTTGTCCGCCATGGCAACGAGTGCGAGCTTACGGTTGGTTGGCGAAAGGGTTTTGTCGGCCGCCATCAGGATGGCCGAGGTGACCATGGCCGTCGCACCCATCCGCATCTGGCGCAGACCGCCCAGGCGGACCGGCGTGCGCTCGCTGGCGGGCAGACGCTGCATGTATTCCCCGAGCAGCGGAAGCTCATGGCCCGCACAATACGCACTGAAGGCGAGCATGGGCAGCAGCAGGTCCTGGTAAGTATGGCCGTTGCGGATCGTCAGTTCGAGGACGCGCGGCTGGTAGACGGACGGCCCTTGCGGGACAAGCGGCTTCAGCGAGGCGATGCCGGCCATCGAATAAGGCACGGAAACTTGCGCAGCCTTGCCGCACAGATCCATCACCGGTTTCATATCCGCGGCGGTAAGCGGCGCGTTGCCGAACACGCCCTGGTCCGTCGCCAGCGATAGGACTCGCTGCACCCTCGGATCGGATAAAGGGAGGGGTGGCGTCACCCCCGGCGTCCCCTGCCCGGCCGCGAGCGCGTCAACGGCCTGAGTGAAGGCGTCGGCGCCTGGAAGGTCGGTGGCGCCAACCGGTCTGGAGACCGCGCAGGCAAGGATGAACAGGCACGGTAATGCGCCGGCGCGTGGATTCGGCATCAAATTCCCCTGTTTGTTTACCCGGTGAGGGACGGCAACGATACCCGGACCGCCACGCGGTGGCGATGGACGCTCACCTTCCGCGGGCGGCAACCCTGGTGCCTACTCGGGTCCTCGATTTCCTGCGGGCAGCCCCGAATGCTCCGGACCGGGAAAGCTGTTCCAGGACTGCCCTTGGACGGCTCCTGGCCCGGCCGCGACCGGCCGCTCGCGCCCTGACCACCCCGTCATGCGGAAGTCGCCAATTTCCTTTATAATCGGCGGCTTCCCACACCAAAGAGGTGCACCGGCTGAAGGCCGGCGCATGACGCATGTCGATCGAAAACCTGCGCAATATCGCCATCGTGGCTCACGTCGACCACGGCAAGACCACCCTCGTCGACCAGCTCCTCAAGCAGTCCGGCACGCTCAACGAGCGCACCGTGCTTGCCGAGCGCGTGATGGATTCGAACGACCAGGAAAAGGAACGCGGCATCACCATCCTTGCCAAGAACACCGCGATCACCTGGCAGGGTAACCGCATCAACATCGTCGACACCCCGGGACACGCCGACTTCGGCGGCGAGGTGGAGCGCGTGCTGTCGATGGTCGACACGGTGCTGATCCTCGTCGACGCGATGGACGGCCCGATGCCGCAGACGCGCTTCGTGACCCAGAAGGCGTTCGCGATGGGCTTCAAGCCCATCGTCGTCGTCAACAAGATCGACCGTCCGGGCGCCCGTCCGGAATGGGTCGTCGAGCAGGTGTGGGACCTCTTCGACCGCCTCGGCGCCACGCCGGAGCAGATGGACTTCCCGATCGTCTACGCCTCGGCGCTGAACGGCTACGCCTCGCTCGACCAGGACGCCCGCGAAGGCGACATGACCCCGCTGTACCAGGCCATCATGGACCACGCGCCGAAGCCGGACGTCGATCCGGACGGCCCGTTCCAGATGCGCATCAGCCAGCTCGACTACAACAACTTCGTCGGCGTCATCGGCATCGGCCGCATCCAGCGCGGCACGCTGAAGAAGAACATGCCGGTGGCCGTCATCGACCGTGAAGGCAAGAAGCGCCAGGGCAAGGTCCTGCAGGTGCTGGGCTTCCTCGGCCTCGAGCGCATCGAGCAGGACACCGCCGAAGCCGGCGACATCGTCGCCATCTCGGGCATCCAGGAACTCACCATCTCCGACACCGTCTGCGCACTGGACACGCCCGAAGCGCTGCCGCCCCTGACCGTCGACGAGCCGACGATCAGCATGACCTTCCAGGTGAACAACTCGCCCTTCGTCGGCAACAAGGATCTCTCCGGCGGCAAGTTCCTCACCAGCCGGCAGATCCGCGAGCGCCTCGACCGCGAGAAGGTGCACAACGTGGCCCTGCGCGTCGAGGACGGTTCGGACGCCGACAAGTTCCTCGTCTCCGGTCGCGGCGAATTGCACCTCTCGGTGCTGATCGAGAACATGCGCCGCGAGGGTTATGAGCTCGCCGTGTCGCGTCCGGAAGTGATCATCAAGGAAATCGACGGTCAGCTGATGGAGCCGTACGAGCAGCTGGTGGTCGACGTGGAAGAGACCCACCAGGGCCCGGTCATGGAGCGCCTCGGCATCCGCAAGGGCCAGCTCAAGAACATGGAACCGGACGGCAAGGGCCGCGTGCGCCTCGAGTACATGATCCCGGCGCGTGGCCTCATCGGCTTCCAGAACCAGTTCAAGACCCTCACCCAGGGCTCGGGCCTGCTGTTCCACGTGTTCGACCACTACGGTCCGAAGGAAGAGGGCCAGATCGCCAAGCGCCTCAACGGCGTGATGATCGCGAACGCCGCGGGCACCACCCCGGCCTATTCACTCGGCCCCCTGCAGGAGCGCGGCAAGCTCTTCGCCGCCGAAGGCGACTCGGTGTACGAAGGCCAGCTCATCGGCATCCACGCCAAGGACAACGACCTCACCGTCAACGCCATCAAGCCCAAGCCGCTGACCAACATGCGCGCCGCCGGCAAGGACGATGCGATCCAGCTCACCCCGCCGATCAAGTTCTCGCTCGAGCAGGCGCTGGACTTCATCGACGACGATGAACTCGTCGAAGTGACGCCGAAGGAAATCCGGCTGCGCAAGAAGCACCTGACGGAAAACGACCGCAAGAAGGCCTCGCGCGGCCAGGGTTGACGGATACACCAGGGCCAGGGTGCCCTGACTGAAAAGCCCAGCGGAAACGCTGGGCTTTTTTTGTGTGAGGTTTTCCAGGAGACGGAGGCGTCCGGTGATACCGCCGGGATGGCCGGGCAAGTCGGTGAAAGCCCACTCTCCGCTGGCATGGCAGCCTGCTGACGTCAACGTCGAAGCGCGCCAAAGTGACTCCGCTCACGGAGTCCACCATGCGACATGCCCTGGCGCGCGCCGCCCTGCACCTGCTCATCCTTCTTTCAGTTGCATCGATGGCGCAGGCCGTCTCCGCAACCGCACCTGCCTGGACGCTCATCTCGTGGCGGCCGTGTCCCGCCGCACACGTGGACGAGACCTGGATCCGGCACTGGGGAAACCGCCTCGAATGCGGAAACATGCTGGTCCCGGTCGCCGACGACCAGGGCCAGAGCCGGGGGCTCATCAATGTGGCCATCATCCGGATCAAGGCCGGACAACCGCGCGACCGCAAGGGCTCCCTCTTCTTCAATTTCGGTGGCCCCGGCAGGGATCCGCGACGCATCCTTCCCGATCTCGCCTACCTGTGGTCGCTGGACGACGGAACGAAAGACGCCTGGCCGCTTACGCTGACGCAGCAGTTCGACCTTGTCGCCGTGGTTCCGCGAGGGCCGGGCCCATCGGCGTGCGACGCCGTCGCGGACGCGAAGCTCCCGCCAGCCGACAGCGAAGACGTCGCCTGGGACCGCTTCGTGCACCATGCCAGGGCCGTCGCCAACGCGTGCAACACGAATACGCTGGACGAGTACATGGGAACGCTGCAGCACGTGCAGGACATGGAGCGCTTCCGGCTCGCACTGGACGAGTCGGCGATGAACTTCATCGGCTATTCGCACGGCGCATGGCCGGGCGTCCTCTATGCGGCAACCTATCCCCGGCACGCCGGCCGCATCGTCCTCGATTCCCCCTTCAACTACACCCGCACGTTCCAGGACGAACTCGACGAGCATCCGCGGGCCTTACAGGAAATGTTCGACCAGCGCGTGCTGCTGCCGGCTTCGGCCGATCCGGCCTATGGCATTGACGCCGCGACCGCGCTGCGGCGCATCCGCGACGCGAATGCCCTCGCGCGCGCGGCATGGATCCCGGCGGTCGGCGGTCCGGCCGCGCTGGCCGCCATGCTGACCATGACCGATTGGGTCACCAGCGACGACGATATGGCGTGGAGCCGTCTCGCATCCCGCGTACTGAAGCAGCGTTTCAGCAACGACAGGAAAATCGACGACGCCATCCGCCCGGCTGCTTTGCACCTCGCATCCATTGCAAGCGACACCTTCGGCGCGCAAGCGAGCTTCAGCCGGAAGACTTACTACGGCATCGTCTGTGCAGACAGGCCCTGGCGCAAGGACTGGGCCAGCTTGCGGGCCACTGCGATGAGCCATGCCGCACTCTATCCGGCAGCGGATGCGGCTTACCTCTTCACGAATGCGGTGTGCCACCACTGGCACTCTCCCCCGCGCCCGGAGCCGGATCTCGCCGAGCTGGCGAACGCACCGCCGCTCCTGATCGTCCAGGCGGAGTTGGATCCGGTCACGCCGCTGACGTCGACCAGCGACGCATTCGCCGGTTCTCCGGGCGCTTATCTTATCGTCGCCTCTGGCATGTTCGGTCACGGCATCTTCGGCATGTCGCATACCTTCTGCGTGGAGCGTGGCGTGGCGGTTTATCTGCTTCGCGGGGAAAAGCCATCATCTCGCTTCTCCCACTGCGCGTTCGAGGAACGGACGCAACGCGAGATTCACGGTGCATCCGGATTGGACGAAGAAGCGATCCGGTTCCGGCTGAGAGAATTACTGCGGCGTAGCTGAGCCTGTATTGCCGACTCCGGCGAAGTGCCACCTGTCACCCATGCGAAGGACCGCCTGCATGAAGCTGCTCATTGACCGGCGGTTCGCCGGCGCCGCTGCCGTTATGTTCAACCTCGCTGCGACCGTGCATGCCGAAGCGAGGGCGGAGACGCCGGTTCCGGGCATCTCCTGGCGCCCGTGTGCCGGCGGCGGCCTGCCGGATGCCATCAAGGCGTATCTGGGAGACCGGCTCGAATGCGGCAGCATGTCGGTTCCGACAGCGAATACCGCCGAATCCGGCAAGACTTATGCCGGCTTCATGGACGTCGGCATGATCAGGGTCAAGGCAGGCGATCCGGCCAGGCGCCTGGGCTCCCTCTTCGTGAACTACGGGGGTCCCGGCGTCAGTCCGCTGCCCGTTCTTCCGCTGATGGCCTACGTATGGTCGATGCACTACGCCGGATCGGCGTCTGCAGGCATGCGCGACCTTGCCGCCCGGTACGACCTCGTGGCGGTGATCCCGCGAGGACTGAGAGGCAGCGGTGAAATCTCCTGCCCATCCATCCCGTCGATGGATCCGCGCATTCGCGCGGATGACCTCGCGCGGTGGCAAGCCACGGTGAAGGCGCACATCCGCGCCGCGGAAACATGTTCCGACTGGCGCCGGCAATTCATCGGCACCTCGAACCACGTAGCCGACTTGGAACAGGTGCGTCTCGCCCTGGGCGAGCCACGCCTGAACTTCCTCGGCATCTCCTATGGGACCTGGATCGGCGCCTACTATGCGGCAACCTATCCCGAACATGCGGGCCGCATGGTGTTCGATTCCTCGATGAACTATGCAGGCACCTTCAAGGAGCAACTCGAGGCCGGCAACCGGGCGATCCAGTCGGCATTCCATCGCGACATCCTCCAGCCGGTCATCTCCGACCCGCGCTACGGTCTCGGTAAGGACGCGACCGCCATCCTTGGGCGATTCAGGAACCTGCCACTACACGCATTGTCGCTATGGGCGCCACAGGTCCGCACGCCGGAGCACCTCGTGGCCGCGCTGGCCTTGGCCGAATGGCGCGGCCCGGGCAGAAAGATCGAAACGGACAAGCTGCGCGAGCGACTGGCGAAGCACCGTTTCAGCCCCGACGACACCCTGGACAGTGCCATTCGCGCCGCGGCGGAAGACATGCTGCGCGACGAACCGAAGCGCGACGTTCTCGGCCTCGCAAGTCCGGCAGACCTGAATTTTGCGGTCTACTCGAGCGTGGTCTGCGGCGATACGCCCTGGCCGAAGACACTGGACCATGTGCGAGGCAATGCCATGACGCACGCCTTCCTCTATCCAGCCGCCCAACCGTCCGATCTCGTCATGGCGTTGCTGTGCAGCGCGTGGCCCTTCCCTGCGAGGCAGCGCCCCGCGCTGGAACGGTTGGCAAAGGCACAGCCCGTTCTCATCGTCCAGGCGGAATTCGACGTCTCCACCCCGCTCAGCCTCGCGAAGAAGGCCTTCGTCGCTACGCCTGGCGCGTACATGCTGGTCGCCGAAGGCCTCCGGGGACACGGCATCTTCGCCAGCCTGAACGCTCGATGCATCGAAGATGCCGCGAGCCGCTTTCTCCTCACCGGTGAATTGCCGGCAAAGCGGTTCTCTTCATGCAAGTCGGCGCAGACGGACCCCGAGCGAAGCAGACGCGAGTCGCCGGAAGACAAGGCCGTCCTGGAACAAGCCGTACGCGATCTCAGAGCCCTGCTTGGGAATGGCTGAAGAAGGGATCACTAGCCTTAGCCCCCCCTTCGGAGCCGTCGATCGGGACGCCTTCCCCGCGTTGGCACCCGTGTCACGGTCGCGAGCTTTGACCGCACGCTAAAGTGCCGGGCATGGCAAATCATGACGACCGTGGGAAGGCATTCGTGCTCCCGGACTTACTGCGACCCGGCCTGCGTGTGGTGTTCTGCGGAACGGCCGCAGGCACTCGGTCGGCGCAGGAGGGCGCGTACTATGCGCATCCGGGCAACATGTTCTGGCGCGCGTTGTTTGCGGTGGGCCTGACGCCACGCCTGCTCGCGCCCGCCGAATACCCCTTGCTGCCGACCTTCGGCATCGGACTGACGGACCTTTCGAAATTCCATTACGGGAACGATGCCGAACTACCCATCGATGCCTTCGACGTCGCAGCACTGCGTGGCAAGGTCGCGCATCACGCGCCGGGCGCGCTGGCCTTCACCAGCAAGCACGGCGGCACGGCCGCGCTGGGCAAGGGCATCGCTTACGGCTTGCAGGAAGAGCGCTTCGGCGGTGTTCCCACCTTCGTCCTGCCCTCACCTTCCGGCCAGGCGCGACGATCATGGGATCTTCGCGTCTGGCAAGCCCTGGCCGACTTCGTGACGTCGAGGCCTGACGACATAGCTCAGCTACCGGGTGTGGACCGATAAGCCCGTACATCGGCCGGCGACACCGAAGCCGCCTTGTTCGACCACGCCTGGCGGATGTAAGTCACCACCGCAGCCGCGTCGTCGTCGTTGAGCTTCTGCGTAAACGGCGGCATCGAATAAGGCCGCGGGTTGTCCTTCGTGGCGGGCGCGAATCCACCTGACAGGACGATGCGGATGGTATTGATGCCGGTGGGATCCATGACCGAGGCGTTGCCGTCCAGCGGTGGATACGCCTCGCCCTTGCCGCGACCGTCGGCGGCATGGCATTCCGCGCATTGCTGCGCGTAGACCTTCTCTCCCTTCAGCGCCAGTTCGCGCGCGTTGACGGCTTGCTCGCGCTGCCGTAGTGGCTCGCGACCGGGCAATGATTTCAGGTATGTCGCCATCGCCGCGAGGTCTTCGTCGTTCAGGTGCTGCGTGCTGCGCATCACCACCTCGGCCATGGGACCGAACGCGGTTCCCTTCGCCGAGCGGCCCGTCTTCAGCAGCGCGACCACGTCCGCCTCGCTCCAGCCGGCGAGGCCTCCGTTCGCCCCCATGGAAAGGTCGGGCGCATACCAGTTCTGGACCGGCACGATGCCACCCGCGAGGAACGGATCCTTCGCCATGGCACCGAAGCTGTTGCGGCTCGCATGGCACTCGTTGCAATGACCGAGCCCCTCGACAAGGTACGCCCCGCGGTTCCACGCCGCCGAACGCTTCGGATCCGCCTGGTATTCGCCCTCGTCGAAATAGAGCGCCCGCCATGCACCCATCAGCGAGCGCATGCGGTACGGCCAGCGAAGCGTGTTCGACGTATCGGCGCGCTTCACCGGCGGGAGGCTGCGCAGGTAGGCGAAGATCGCATCCGTGTCCGCGCGCGTGGCCTTCGTATACGAGGTGAATGGAAACGCGGGGTACAGCGAGGTGCCATCGTGGCCGATGCCGGAGTGCATGGCGCGATAGAAGTCCTCGGCGCTCCAGTCGCCGAGGCCCGTCTCACGATCGGGCGTGAGGTTCGGCGCGGGGATGGCGCCGAACGGCGTTGGCACGACGCGGCCGCCGGCGAAGGGCTGGCCATTACGCGGCGTATGGCAGGCAGCGCAGTCACCCAGCGTGGCGAGGTATTGCCCGCGTTGCACGTCGTCCGTGGCGGAGACGGCCGTGGCGGCGAGGGAAAACGCGAGCCATGCGAACAGACGCGAGGAGGTCTTCATCGCTCAGCCTCCCAGCACGCCGCAGCGGAGCGGCGGCTTCACGCTGCCAGCCGGCTCCGCGTGGGCATCGGCAGGCACCGGGCGCTGGGCCAGCCAGGCGGACACGGCGCTGATGTCGGCATCGCTCAGGCGGCCGGCGATGGTCGCCATGCAGTCGGGCTCGACGGTACGGCGGGTATCCGTGCGCCAGGAGCCGAGTTGCGCGCTGATGTAATCGTAGGGCAGGCCCACCAGTCCCGGAATGTCGGGTTGCACGCCGGTGAGGTTCGGACCATGGCAGGCCATGCAAGCCGGCACGCCACGTGCGGGGTCGCCCCGCGTGACCAGCTGTTCGCCGCGCGTCATCGCGGCGGCCGTCGTCGGCGGCACGGGGTGCTTCGCGTACGGCACATCCTGGCCGGCGAAGTATTCCGCGATCTCCTGCATGTAGGCATCGGTCAGCGGCGCCACCATGTACTCCATGATGTCGTAGTGACGCAGGCCGCGCTGGAAGTCCTGCATCTGCCGGTGCAGGTAACCGGCAGGCTTGCCGGCGAGGCGCGGATTGAACCCGTTGTCGCCGCCCTCGCCATGCTCGCCGTGACAACTCGTGCAGGCGGCGATGCGCTGGGCCAGCGTGTCGGGAACAGGGGGCGAATCGGCGGCCGGCACGGGCACGGCGCAGAGCACGGCGGCCGTGGCGAGCAACCGGCGAAGGAGACGACGCATGTGGCACTCCCTGGTGGAACGTTGGCTGGCCCGTGACGCATCCGGGCATGGCATGAGCGCAGTATATGCCCGGGGCCATCCGGTTAAGATGAGTGCGACGCTTCGTCCGACCAGGGGGAAAACCGATGCAGCATCGCTGGACCAGGCCTTTGGCCCTCGCCGCCGCCATGGCGCTGTCGTTCCACGTGGCGTCCGCCGCCCAGGCTCGCGAGGCGGGCGAGGACGACGCCTTCGCATCCATCGCCGAGGTACGCGCCGCGTATGCGTCGGGGTCCCTCACGCCGGAGGGCCTCACCCGGCTCTTCCTGGATCGCATCGCGAAGATCGACAAGGCCGGCCCCACGATCAACTCGGTGCTGGAGACGAATCCGGATGCCCTGGCGATCGCGCGCAAGAGCGGTGGCGCGGGACCGCTCGCGGGCGTCCCCATCCTGCTCAAGGACAACATCGATACCGGCGACCGTATGATGACCAGTGCCGGCTCGCTGGCCCTCACGGTGAAACCTGCGCCGCACGATTCCGAAGTCGCCGCCCGTCTACGCAAGGCGGGCGCGGTCATTCTCGGCAAGACGAACCTCAGCGAATGGGCGAACATGCGCTCCAACCACGCGACCAGCGGCTGGACCGGGCGCGGAGGCCTCACCGTGAATCCGTACGTGCTCGACCGCAATGCCTGCGGTTCGAGCGCGGGATCGGGCGCTGCGGTCGCGGCCGGCCTCGCCACGGTGGCGATCGGCAGCGAGACCGACGGCTCGATCATCTGCCCCGCCTCGATGAACGGCCTCGTCGGCATCAAGCCCACGGTAGGCCTCGTCAGCCGCACGGGCATCGTGCCGATCTCGCATAGCCAGGACACCGCCGGGCCGATGGCGCGCAGCGTCGCGGACGCGGCGGCGGTGCTGAGCGCGATCGCCGGCTCCGATGCCCGCGATCCCGCCACCGCCGAAGCGGACAAGCACGCCACCGATTACACGAAGTTCCTCGACCCGAACGCACTGCGCGGCAAGCGCATCGGCGTGGTGCGGGCACTGGCCGGCATCGAGCCGAACGCGGATCGCGCGCTCGAGCACACCATCGCGCTGCTGAAGGCACAAGGCGCGATGGTGGTCGACAACGTGGAGATTCCGCACCTGAAGGAACTGAGCGAGCACGAGATCGACGTGCTGCTCTACGAGTTCAAGCACGACATCGCCGCTTACCTGGCGACGCGCCCCGACCAGCCGATGAAGACGCTGGCCGACCTCATCGCCTTCAACAAGCGCGAGGCGGCGAAGGAGATGCCCTGGTTCGGACAGGAGTTGTTCCTTGCGGCGCAGGCGAAGGGCGGCCTGGACGATCCGGAATACGTCGCCATGCGCGACAAGAACAAGCGTCTGGCGGGTCCGGAAGGCATCGACGCGGCGCTGGCGAAGGACAAGCTCGACGCGCTGCTCGCACCCAGCTGGGGTCCCGCCTTCGTCAACGACCTTGTGCTCGGCGACCACGTGGTCAGCGGCGATCCCACGGTAGGCGGCGTATCCGCGCCCGCGGCCATCGCCGGCTACCCGTCGATCACCCTGCCCGTGGAGTTCGCCCACGAGCTGCCGATCGGCGTGGTCTTGTTCGGCGCGAAATGGAGCGAACCCACCCTGATCGCCATCGCCTATGGCGTGGAGCAGAAGGCGAAGGCGTTCCGCCGGCCAAAGTATTTGCCCACCTTACCGGTCAGGTGACGTCGCTTTCCGGGGAGCGAGCGTTTCGACACTGTTGAGGACCGGCGAACCGCCGGCTCTCGACAGGAGACACTCATGACATTCCCAATGATGCGCCGCCACGGACGTCTCGCCGGGGCGATGCTGTCGCTCGCATTCGTCGTGGCCGCCGCCCCCTCCTATGCCTATCCGGCGAGACGGACACCGACGACGGACGACGCTTATCTCCCGATCGACGCTCTGCGCCGGGCCTATGCGCTCGGCGAACTGACGCCCCTGGACATGACCCTCCTGTTCCAGGAGCGCATCGAATCGATCGACAGGACAGGCCCCACGCTCCGTTCGGTGCTCGAGACCAACCCCGACGCCGCGGTCGCCGCGTACGTCGCGACGCACGCATACCGCGATGGCCGTACGCAGCCGCTCACCGGCATCTCCATCCTGCTGAAGGACAACATCGATACCGGCGACCGCATGCGCACCACGGCCGGTTCGTTGGCGTTCGCCCGGCCGGCCCGCCAGGACGCCACCGTCGTAAGCAAACTGCGCGAAGCCGGCGCCGTCATCCTCGGGAAAGCCAACCTCAGTGAATGGGCGAACTTTCGCGGGATCCATTCCGTCAATGGATGGTCCGCCCGTGGCGGCCAGACCCGCCATCCCTTCGCACTCGACCTGGACCCGCGAGGGTCCAGCTCCGGTTCGGCCGCGGCGGTGGCGGCCGGCCTCGCCACCGTATCCCTTGCAACCGAGACGAACGGGTCGATCCTCGGGCCAGCGGACGCCATGGGCCTCGTGGGTATCAAGCCGACCGTGGGACTGGTCAGCCGGGCCGGCGTCATCCCCGTTTCGCGCGAAGCCGACTCCGTCGGTCCGATAGCGCGCAGCGTGGCCGACGCTGCCGCCGTACTGAGCGTCATAGCCGGCCCCGACCCAGCGGATCCCGCCACGATGGAAGCCGGCAGGCACGCCACTGACTACACGCGCTTCCTCAATCCGGAGCATGTCCGCGGCAAACGCATCGGCGTCGTGCGCATCGCGGGCGGCGACTATGATCGATCGCCCGTTGCGACCGAACACGCGATTGCCGCCTTGCGGGAGAACGGAGCGATCGTCGTCGAGTCCGTCGAACTTCCCGCGATGTCGACCACGATGGCGAGCGATCTCAGCCTGCTGCTGACCGAATTCAGGCGTGACATCGTTGCATACCTCGCCACGCGCGCGGAGCAGCCGCTCCGGACCCTCGACGACCTGATCGCCTTCAACGAGCGGGAACGCTCGCGGGAACTCGGTCAATTCGGGCAGGAACTGTTCCTCAGTGCCAGGAACGCTCCTTCGACCGACGATCCGCTCTACGTCGAACGGCGCAGCGCCACGACGCGGCAAGCCGGGCTGGAGGGCATCGATGCCGCACTGGGTGCGCACAACCTGGACGCCCTGATCGGAGCATGGTCGACGCTGCGTCATGCTTCGCAGGCAGGTTATCCGGCGGTTACCGTTCGCACCCATTTCGAGGGAGAGCAGCCGATGGGCATCCTGCTGTTCGGCACCCGGTGGAGCGAACCGGCATTGATCTCGATCGCGGCCGCAATCGAAAAGGGAACCCCGGCGTTCCGCCCGCCGCGGTTCCTGCCCACCTTGCCGGAAGAGTGACCGGAAAGTCCCGGCTCAGGCCGGGACGACACTCTTGTTGGCGAACTCGCGAACGATCGGCGCGAGCTTCGGGTCTTCCAGGGCCATCGCCATCGTGGCGCGCACGAGACCGGCCTTGTTTCCGCAGTCGAAGCGCGTGCCTTCGAAGCGGTAGGCAAGCACCCTGCCCTTGTCCTTCAGGAGGTTTTCGATGGCGTCAGTGAGCTGGATTTCGCCGCCGGCGCCTTCCTTGGTGTTCTTGAGGTAGTCGAAGATCTCGCAAGGCAGCACGTAACGGCCCACGACGGCGAGGTTCGAGGGCGCATCCGCCGGCTTCGGCTTTTCCACCATGTGCGTGATGACGTTGGTGCGCTCGTTGAGTTGCTCCTTCGCGTCCACGATGCCGTACTTGTCCGTGTCCTTCTCAGGCACTTCCTCGACGGCGATGACGCCGGCCTGGTTGGCTTCCGCCACCTCGGCCATCTGCCGCAGCGCGCCCTTGCCCTTGTTCCAGATCAGGTCGTCCGGAAGCATCACGCCGAAACGCTCGTTGCCCACCACCGGGGCGGCACGAAGCACGGCATCGCCCAGGCCGAGGGCTTCCGGCTGGGTGACGAACACGCAACGCACATGGCGCGGAAGGATGCCGCGAAGGATGGCGAGGAGCTCTTCCTTGTTCTTCTCGGCGAGCTTTTCCTCGAGTTCGTAAGCCTTGTCGAAGTAGTCGGCGATCGCGTGCTTGTACCTATTGGTCACGAACACCAGCGTATCGGCGCCCGCGTCCACGGCTTCGTCCACCGCATACTGGATCAGCGGACGGTCCAGCACCGGCAGCATTTCCTTGGCCACCACCTTCGTCGCGGGGAGGAATCGCGTACCGAGGCCGGCTACGGGAAATACGACCTTGCGCAGGGGTTGGGTCATGCAATGTCTCCACTTTCGTTGCGGCGTAGCGGCAGTACGTTGTCGGTCTGCGGCTCGCTCCAACGGAAGGACGGCAGCAACTGCGACACGCACCGGCGCAGGGTTTCTTCATCGAACGCTGCCACGGCCTCCTCGGCGCGTGCCAGCTGGGTCTGCAGCAATTCCCAGGAAACCTGGCGATGCTGAGCCTGGAAGATCTTCGCGTGTGTCGTGCTCGTGTAGTTCTCCAGCGGGTGGAACAGTTCCTCGAACAACTTCTCGCCGGAGCGCAGCCCCGTGTACACGATCTGGATGTCCGAACCAGGCCGTTTCCCCGCCAGGCGGATCATCTGCTCGGCGAGGTCGCGGATTTTCACCGGATCGCCCATGTCGAGCGCGAAGATCTCGCCGCCCTTGCCGAGACTGGCCGCCTGGAGGATCAGCTGGCAGGCCTCGGGAATGGTCATGAAATAGCGCGAGATCTCCGGGTGGGTGATCGTCACCGGCCCGCCCTGCCGGATCTGCCGGCGGAACAGCGGGACCACCGAACCGGCGGAGTCCAGCACATTACCGAATCGCACCGTAATGAAACGTGTCGAAGTATGCGCCGCGAGGTTCTGGCACCAGATTTCCGCCATGCGCTTGCAGGCGCCCATCACCGAGGTCGGGTTGACCGCCTTGTCGGTGGAGATCAGCACGAAGGACTCGGCGCCGCAACGCACGGCCGCGTCCGCGACGATGCGGGTGCCGATCACGTTGTTGCGGAAGGCCTCGCGCAGCTGGCCCTGCAGCATGGGCACGTGTTTGTAGGCCGAGGCGTGGAAGACGATCTGCGGCTGGGTCTCTTCGAACAGGCGGTTGACCGCCGTCGCGTCGCGTGCATCGGCGAGCACCCCGTTGAAGATGAGCTCGGGATACGCCGAGGTCAGTTCCTGGCCGATGCGATAGAGGTTGTATTCGGACATCTCCACCACCGTGAGCGAACTCGCGCCCAGGCGCGCCACCTGCCGGCACAGTTCCGAACCGATCGAACCGCCGCCGCCGGTGACCAGCACGCGGCGGCCGCTGATGTTTTCCCGGATCGCGGTCCAGTCCAGCTCCACCGCGTCGCGGCCAAGCAGGTCCTCGATGGCGACTTCCTTGATCTCGTTGAACTGCGCACGTCCCGCGACGACGTCCTCGAGGCGCGGTACGGTACGGAACGGCAGGCCGGTGCTCTCGCAGAAGGCCACGATACGGCGCATCTGCGCCGTGGTCGCGCCGGGCACGGCGATGAGCAGCATCTGTACCGCCACGGCCTTGGACAGTTCGGCCAGCTGGTCGACGGTGCCGAGCACCGGGATACCGCCGATCTGCGCGCCGCGCAGGGCAAGGTTGTCGTCGACGAAGCCGATGACGCTGTAGCGGCTGTCGCGGCGCAGGTCGCGCGAGAGCGCCTCGCCGGCACGGTCGGCACCGACGATCAGCACCCGCTTGGTCGGCACCGACTGGAACAGGTCGATGCGGCTGTCTTTCCAGAAGCGATAGCTCAGGCGCGGAAGGCCAAGCAGCACCACGAGCACCACCGGATACACCAGGAGTACCGAGCGCGGCACGCCGTCGAGGCGCGCGTACATGACCATGGCCAGGCCGATGATCAGCGCACCGATCACCGTGGCACGAATGATGTTCCACAGGTCGGGCAGGCTGGCGAAGCGCCAGACCCCCTTGTACAGGCCGGTCCAGTTGAAGACCGCGCCCTGGACCAGCAGCACGATGGGGAATTCCATCGGCAGGTAGGTCACCGGCGCGAGGTCCGGCATCAGCGCGTAGCGCAACGTCTTGGCGATCCACCACGCCAGTGCCGACATGGCCAGGTCGTGTGCCACGACAGCCGTGCGCGGATGGATGATGCCGATGAACTTACGCAGAAACATGTCGCTCCCTTCGACGCAAGCCGTAACGCTTGCCAGTACGCCAGACCGCTGCCCCCAGCAGGTACACCACCCCGAAGCACGCGGGCGCCGCCGCTGGCGAGCGGAACGCGATCCATGCGACGGGAATACAGACGAGTAGGTTCCATGCGAGGTAGCCCGAGGCTACCCGCCGGTGTGACGCCCCCCGTCTCACGAGCCACTGATAAAGGTGTTCGCGGTGCGGAGTGTACCAGCGTGCACCGCGCAGCATTCGCACGAGCAGCGTCAAGGTCGCGTCGACGACGAACGCTGACGAGAGAATCAACGAGGGCCAGAGCAGGTTCGTGCGAAAAGCCCACAACATCGCTGAAATCGCAAAAACCAGGAGGCCCAGCGTGGCGCTGCCCACGTCGCCCATGAAGATCCGCGCCGGCGAGCGGTTGAACCACCAGAAGCCCAGGGACGCCGCGGCCATGGCGAGACCGGCGGCGGCGATGGCGGGACTGCCCGCCGCCCAGGCCAGGGCGGCTGACGCGGCGCCGAAGAACATGGCCTGCTGGGCGGCCAGGCCATCGATCCCGTCCATGAAGTTATGCAGGTTGATGCACCACACGCCTGCCAGCAGCAGCGGCAGCGCCCACAGCAGGCTGGAGGTGCCTGCGGCCATGGCGATGCAGAGCAACAGCGTGGCCGCCAGCTGGATCAACAAGCGCGGCCGGATCGGCAACGAGCCGTGATCGTCCAGCCAGCCGATGGCTGCCACGGCGATGGTCGCCACCGTGAACGCCCCCACGACCGCCGCACCCGGCGAACCGGGCAGGAGCAACAAAGCGGCCGGCATGCCGACCAGCGCACCGAGCACGATCCCGATACCGCCGCCACGGGGTGTCGGCATCGTATGCGACCGGCGCCGGCCAGGGGTGTCGACCATGCCGCGGCGCCGCGCATAGGCGATCGCCACCCTGACGCTTCCGAAGGAAACGAGGAAAGCGGCGAGCAAGCAGCCGATGGCGAAGGTGCCTGCGTCGGCGACGGACGACGTCATTCGTTCGCGACGCCGTGGATGGGTCTGACCGTGCCCCAGCTCTTGCAGCTGGGGCACTGCCAATGGTGCGCCTTGGCGCCGAAGCCGCAGCGGCTGCAGCGATACATCGCCTGCCCTTCGAGCAGCTTGCGGGTCAGGTCGCGCAGGATGAGGTAGTTCTCGCGCGCCTCGCCGGACACCTTGTCCATGGTGGCGTCGATCAGGGCCATCAGGCCGCGCACGGAAGGACGCTTGCGGAGCTGCCCGGTGAGGAAGTCGATCGCCGTGCGTTCGCCGTCCCTGCCCTCGTACAGACGGGTCAGCGCCAGCACGGGCGAGATACCGTGGTAGCGTTCCATGATCTCGCGCAGGAAGGCTTCCGCACGGTCCATCTGCCCCGAACGGGCGTAACAGTTGAGCAGCGGCGGCAGGATTTCCGGAACGAAGGCGATGTCCGCGGCGATGGCCGCCTCGTACGATGCGATCGCCTGCTCCACCTCGTCGTCCTCCGACGATAGCCGTCCGGCAATCATGTGCGCACGTACGCAGTCTTCCTGGCACGCGAAGGCATCGCGTACGTAGTCGCGCGCTTCGGTGCGTGCGCCGTGCTGGCGCGACTGCTCGGCGAGCTCGCAATAGAACTGGGCAATCATGGCCGACTCGTCCTCGCCGGTCATCGCCTCCAGGCGGCGGGCGTGGTCGATCGCCTTGTGCCACTCGCGTTCGTGCTGGTAGATCGCGATGAGATGCCGCAGTGCCGACGGCGCCAGGGCGTCCATGGCCACCAGATCGGAGAACAGCGTTTCCGCGCGGTCAAGCAGGCCGGCGCGCATGTAGTCCTCGCCCAGTTCGAGCAAGGCCACCGTCTTCATTTCATCGGACAGACCCTGGCGCGACACCAGGTGTTGATGCAGGCGGATGGCCCGGTCCACTTCCCCGCGCTTGCGGAAAAGGTTGCCGAGCGCGAGATGGGTCTCGACGGTGTCGCGGTTGTATTCGGCGAGGCGCAGGAACACCTCGAGCGCCTTGTCCTGCTCTTCGTTGAGGAGGTAGTTCAGGCCCCGGAAGTAATCGGAGGAAAGCTCGTTGACGCGTTCGCCGGAACGCCTCACGTGGCTTCGTCGGGCGAGCCACCAGCCACAGGCGAAAGCCAGGGGGGGAACGAGCGCCAGCAACCAGATCGGATTCATGCGGTCGTCGCGTTCGCTACCTTGCGCTCGCGGCGGCGGCGCCGGCGATGGCCTAGCGAAGTGCCCAGCCAGGCGGTGATGCCACCGAGGATCCAGCCCAGCAGCACGGCGGCGAGCATGGCCCCGCCCTTCGGCAGGGACAACCGGGCGAAGCCCAGGTCGAACGACGCCAGGTCGGCGTTCAAGGCGCCGAAAACGATGCCGGCAGCGATGAACAGCAAGAGGAAAATGATTGCAATCAGACGCATCCGGCGACTGTACCCGAATACTGAATGGCATGGTGGGCCGCGATTACGAATTCATACAGTTTTATCAGACCGTATGTTCCCGTCGCGTGCCCGGCGGTTGTACCCGGGGATGGAAAAAAAACGCCGCGTCACTGCGCGGCGTCGGTTCCCTCGATAAGGTTCACGCGTTCGCGTAATTCCTTGCCGGGTTTGAAATGCGGGACGTGCTTGCCAGGTAGGGCCACGGCCTCGCCGGTCTTGGGATTGCGGCCCATGCGCGGCGGACGGAAGTGCAGCGCGAAGCTGCCGAATCCGCGTATCTCGATGCGCTCGCCTGTCGACAGGGCTTGGCTCATCTGTTCCAGCACGCTCTTGACGGCAAGTTCCACGTCGCTGAAGGCAAGATGGGTCTGGCGCCGCGCCAGCGCCTCGATCAGTTCCGACTTTGTCATGGGTCCCCTGGCGGTTCCGTAAGCTGACGCAATGGTCTATCGAACAACAGCGAGGGGCGGGTTCGCCGCCCCTCGCCCGACGATCAGTCGGCCTTGTTCATCTGTTCCTTGAGGAGCGCGCCAAGCTTGGTCGTTCCACCAGCGGCAGACTGGTAGTCGGCCATGGTGTCGGCCAACTCTTCCTCGTCCTTCGCGCGGATCGACAGCTGGAGCTGACGGCCCTTGCGGTCCATACCGGTGAACTTCGCCTCGACCGAATCGCCCACCTTGAGGTACTGGGTGGCGTCGTCGACGCGTTCCTTGGCGATGTCGTTCGCGCGGATGTAGCCCTCGACGCCTTCGCCGAGGTCGACCAGCGCGCCCTTGGCGTCGACTTCCCTGACCGTGCCGGTCAGGACCGTGCCGCGCGGATTCGTGGCCATGAACTGACCGAACGGATCCTGCTCCATCTGCTTGATGCCGAGGGAGATGCGCTCGCGCTCCGGATCGACCGCCAGGACCACGGCTTCCACTTCGTCGCCCTTCTTGAAGTTGCGGACGAGGTCTTCACCCGAGGCCTGCCACGAGATGTCGGACAGGTGCACGAGACCGTCGATGCCGCCTTCCAGGCCGATGAAGATGCCGAAGTCGGTGATCGACTTGATCTGGCCGGACACCTTGTCGCCCTTCTTGTGCATGGCGGCGAAGGCTTCCCACGGGTTCGAGCGGGTCTGCTTGATACCGAGGGAGATACGGCGACGCTCTTCGTCGACGTCGAGGACCATGACTTCCGTCTCGTCGCCCACCTGGACCACCTTGGCCGGATTGACGTTCTTGTTGGTCCAGTCCATTTCGGACACGTGCACCAGGCCTTCGACGCCCGGCTCGATCTCGACGAAGCAGCCGTAATCGGTGACGTTGGAGACCTTGCCGAACAGGCGGCTGCCGACCGGGTAGCGGCGGGCGATGGCGACCCACGGGTCGTCGCCGAGCTGCTTGAGGCCGAGCGACACGCGGTTGCGCTCGCGGTCGTACTTGAGCACGCGGACGTCCAGCTCGTCGCCGACGTTGACGACTTCGGACGGATGACGCACGCGCTTCCACGCCATGTCGGTGATGTGCAGCAGGCCGTCGATGCCGCCGAGGTCGACGAACGCGCCGTAATCGGTGAGGTTCTTCACCACACCCTTCACGACCGCGCCTTCGGTCAGGCGCTCGAGCAGCTTCTCGCGCTCTTCCGAGAACTCCGTCTCGACGACCGCGCGGCGGCTGACGACGACGTTGTTGCGCTTGCGGTCGAGCTTGATGATCTTGAACTCGAGGTCCTTGCCCTCGAGGTAGACCGGGTCGCGGACCGGACGCACGTCGACCAGGGAGCCCGGCAGGAACGCGCGGACGTCCTTGATGTCGACGGTGAAGCCGCCCTTGACCTTGCCGGAGATCTTGCCGGTGATGGTCTCTTCCTTGTCGAACGCCTGCTCGAGGTCGTCCCACACCATCGAACGCTTGGCCTTCTCACGGGAGAGCTTGGTCTCGCCGAAGCCGTCCTCGAGCGCATCGAGCGCGACCTTGACCTCGTCGCCCACTTCCACTTCCAGCGCGCCGGACTCGTCCTTGAACTGCTCGATGGGGACGATGCCTTCGCTCTTCAGGCCGGCGTTGATCACCACCACGTCGTTGCGGATTTCCACAACGATACCGGTGACGATGGAGCCGGGCTTCAGCTTGGAGATGGCCTGCTGGCTCTGTTCAAACAGTTCGGCAAAACTTTCAGTCATGTTGATTCCAGGGTTATGAAAGGCCGTACCCGTTGCCTGCGTTGTCGCAGACGGCCGGGGGACCCGCCGGTAGAGGGTGCGCGAAGATACCTGGATGGGTTCCCCTGCACCGTTGCCAAGAGCCCGCGCCCAATGCGCGGACACCGATGCCGCGTCGCGCCCTACGGACGCACCACGGCGAAAACTTTCGCCACCACCTCGTCGATGGGCATGCCGGTGGTATCGATGACCACGGCGCCTTCGGCCGGCCTCAGCGGGGCGACCGGCCGCGACGCGTCCCGCTCGTCGCGCGCCTCGATCTCTCGTTGAAGGACCGTAAGTGTAACGCTCAGGCCCTTATCCTTCAACTGCTTATAGCGTCTTCTCGCACGCTCGGCTGCGCTGGCCGTGAGGAAGAACTTATGGGCGGCCCCGGGAAAAATCACCGTCCCCATGTCCCGCCCGTCCGCGACCAGGCCCGGGGCCTTGCGGAAAGAGTGCTGGAGGTCCACCAGGGCCTCCCGCACCGAGGGGATCACGGCGATGGCGGAGGCGGCCGCGCCAGCCGTTTCCGTGCGCAGTTCGTCGGTGGCGTCGTGGCCGTTGACGAGCACCCGGGTCTCCCCGCCGTCGGCGCTTGGCTGGAAGCGGATCTTCACCGTCCGGGCGCAGCGGGTGACCGCCTCGGCGTCGGACAGGTCGATGCCCTCCTCGCCCGCTGCGTAGCCCACGGCCCGGTACAGGGCGCCCGAATCGAGCAGGCGCCAGCCCAGGCGCTCCGCCACGAGGCGGCTGATGGTTCCCTTGCCGGAGCCGGAGGGGCCGTCGATGGTCAGGACGGGGACGGCTGCCGGAGGGGCCATGGGATCAACCTCGTTCGCGAAACGGGCATGATATCTCGTCATGGCCCCAACCGGCCGATGGACAGCCCCCAGGCGCCATGCTACAAGCCCCCAACTTCCACGCGCCACGGTTGAGACGATCCATGTCCGACGACCTCCGGAGCCAGTTCGAGCAGGCTTACCTGGACCTGGGCCGCCTCGGGCACCGACCTGATAACGACACCCTCCTGCGCATCTACGCGCTCTACAAGCAGGGCTCGGAGGGAGACGTCCATGGGGAGAAGCCGAACTTCTTCGATTTCGTGGGCACGGCGAAATACGAGGCATGGGCCACGCTCAAGGGCACCCCGCCCGAGGTGGCGATGCGCGATTACATCGCGCTGGTCAGGTCGCTCGGAGGCTGAGCCCGCCGGTTCTGCCGACTGACCGGCCGGTTCTGTAGGAGCGCGCCGCGCGCGCGACATCTTTTCGCGAGGAGCAACGGGGCCTGGTGCTCACGGCCTCAAAAGCTGTCGCGCGCGAGGCGCGCTCCTACATGTGCAGAGTTCGCGAGGCGCTCTACGACGGCCTTGCGGCGAACCAAGCGGCCACGGGGAGTTCGCCCAGGATGTCGGCCGCTGCGACATCGCCGCCTCGCGAGCGGCCGGTGCCGAGCACGTCCTGCCAGTGCCCTCCGGGGAGCGACAGCGACGTGCCTGCCCAGCGCGCGGCCGGTATCGCAGGAGTCTCCGCTCCGGCCAGCCACTCCGCCGTGTGCCGCGCCACGGCGACCACCAGTTTCTGTCCGCGATGTTCACGGATGAACGCCAGCACATGCCCTGCGGCTGGACCCGTCGCAGCCAGCGGCGTGTAGGTGCCGCGGGCGAACAGGTCCGGATGCTCCCGGCGCAGACGCAACAGCCGGGCGATGACCGCCTGCTTGATCGTCCCGTCGCGCCAGGTCGCCAGCCCATCCGCGGGCAGCGCATCCTCTTCCAGCGATGCGGCCCGCGCGAGGAAGTCGACGGGCCGGCGATTGTCCGGATCGACGAGGCTGAAGTCCCAGTAGTCGGTCCCCTGATACAGATCGGGGACGCCCGGCGTCGTCAGCCTCAGTACCGTCTGCGCGAGCCCGTTCGCCGCCCCGGGTGCCGCTATGTAGGCCGCGAAGGCGGCAAGCTCCGCACCGCAGTCGCTGGACATCAGGCTGCGCAGGAAGTCCTCGCAGCCGTCTTCATAAGGCTCGTTCGGGGAGGTCCAGCGCGTCCACCGCTTCGCCTCGCGCAGCGCCTTGCGCTGCCAGGCGGCGATTCGCGTGACGAATCGCTCGACGCCTTCTTCGTCGCCGGGAGCCAGGCCCAGCGGCCATGCGCCTACCAGCATCTGGTAAAGCATCAGTTCGTCCGCTGCGGACGGAGCCATCCGGCCGTCCTCGGTGCGGCGCCGGAATTCCGCGTGACGCATCCGCCAGCGCTCGACGGTCACGACCCAGCGACCGGCCACTTCGGAAAGGACGGCAAGGCGGGCCCGCAGGTCTTCGCCGCGCTTGTGGTCGTGCGTGGCCGTGGCCAGCAGGTTGTACGGCAGGCTCGCCGCGCGCTCGGCGCAGCGCCGGTGGAATTCGTCCGGAGGAATGGCAAGCGACGCCGCGTCCACGCCGACTTCATTGCGCGAGAGGAGCCGCCCGTAGCGATATCCGGCGGTGTCTTCCACCGCCTTCGCCGCCACGGGCGAGGTGGCCTGCTGGAACACGGCCAGCGCGCGCTCGCGGGCACGCCGTACGGCGCCAGGCGGAAGCGAGCGCGGTGCCTCGCCGAGCCATTTGGCGACGAGGTGCAGCAACTCCACGTCTTCCAGGCGGATCGTGCGCAGCGCGCCCTCCACGGCACGGGCGAATACAGCCTCGTCGTAAGCGTCGCGTCCCGCCCCGCCCGCGTAAGTCCGATAGACGGGGAAGTGCACCAGCAGTTCCACGAGCACGCGGCGGATCGCGGCGAGGGAGACGTCGCGCGTAGCGACGTCGGCGCGCGCCGCGGCGAACAAGGCGCGCGCGGTGCGGTCCAGTTCCGATTCGAAACTGTCCACGAGGATCTGCCGGCGGGCGCGAACGGCCTGCGTCGCGAAGTCCGCGCTCTCGCCGGTGAGCTTCCGCCACAACTCGGTCAACGGGCCTTCGCCGTTCTCGTCGTGAAGCACCGCGGAGACCTGGTCCATGAACTCGTAGCCGGTCGTGCCGTCGGTACGCCAGTCGAGCCGCAGCGACTCGTCGCTCGCGAGGATCTTCTCCACGACGAGGTAGGCCGCATCGCGGGGCGCGTCCGGCGGACGCTGCGAACGCAGTCGCTCCAGGCGGTGGCGCAGCTGGCGGCAGTACCGGCGCGGGTCGGCCAGGCCATCGACGTGGTCGCAGCGCACGCCGTCGATCAACCCTTCGGCGTAGAGCCGGAAGATCGTCTTGTGCGTGTCCTCGAACACCGCCGTGCGTTCGATGCGCAGCCCCGCGAGCTCGTTGATATCGAAGAAGCGCCGGTAGTTGACCATGTCGCTGGCCAGCTTCCAGAAGGCCAGGCGGTAGTGCTGCCGCTCGATGAGTGCATGCAGCGCCGCCCTGCCCTCGTCGGTCGACGGATCGTGGGTGGTCGCGGCATCGTCGCCGAGTCCTGCCTCCGATGCCGGCGACAGGGGCAGGTGATCGTCGTAGACCCGCAGCATCCACTCGCCGCGCCGGCGCGACAAGCGCAGGTGACCCTCGCGCAGCGTCGCGTCGTAACCGGCGCCGAGGATCGGCAGCAGCAAGCGGTTGCGCAGCAGCGGGTCGGGCGCCTGCCAGTCGATGTCGAAATAGCCCGCGTAGCGGCTCTCGCGGCCGTGACGAAGCACGTCCATCCACCACGCGTTCTCCACACCCACGCCCATGTGGTTAGGCACGATGTCGAGCACGAGGCCCATGCCGCGCGAGCGCAATGCCGCGACCAGACGGCGCAACGCATCTTCGCCGCCGATTTCCGGATTCACCTGGTGGCAGTCGACCACGTCGTAGCCGTGCGTCGATCCGGCGCGGGCGCGCAGGATCGGCGAGGCATACAGGTGGCTGACGCCCAGGTGTGCGTAGTAGCCGACCACATCCACGGCGTCGTCGAGCGTGAAGCCGGCATGGAACTGCAGGCGTGCGAGGGCACGTGGCGGACTCATCCGCGGTTCCGTGTCTGGTCGATCGTGGCGCACACGGCGTGGGCGATAGGTCCGTCGAACAGGCGCGACGACGTATCCGGCATGCGCCGGCGCCAGTTGGGGTGCTCCGCGTCGGTGGGGCCCGGAAGGTTCGGTTGCTCGTGCAGGCCGAGGATGTCCTCGACCGGGAAGATCGCCAGCGGCGCCGGTGCCAGGGAGACGTGGTGCGCCGCCGCCCACACGACCGGCGAGATGTCGTCGGGTGCCGGCGGCGAATCCTCGTTCCAGGCCGAACCGGACGCGAACAGAGCGCGCCACAGCTGTACGCGCTCCTGCGCGCGCTGCGCCACCTCGTCCACCGCGGGATCGTCAAGGCCCGTGCGCTTGCGCCATTCGACATCGCGCCCGCTCCACCAGCCGGCGACGGTCGGGACATCATGCGTGCTCGTCGTCGCCATGGCCTTGTCCGACCATTCGGCCGGCGCGATGAAGCCGCCGTCGGCGGCGCGCTCGAACCAGAGCACGCGGATGCCGAGCACCCCCCTTTCCGCGATGGTGTCGCGGAAATCGGAAGGCACCGTTCCCAGGTCTTCCCCGATGACGATGGCACGGTGGAGGTGCGACTCCAGTGCGATCAGCCTCAGCATGTCGGTCAGCGGATAGCGCACGTATGCGCCTTCGGTCGCACCCGCCCCGTGCGGCACCATCCACAACCGCTTCAGGCCGAGCACGTGGTCGATGCGCACGCCGCCCGCGTGGGCGAGCGCGGCGCGCAGCATGCCGATGAAACCGCGGAAGCCCGCTTCGCGCAGGCCGCGCGGCGAGAACGTGGTCAACCCCCAGTCCTGGCCGAGGCGGTTCAGCGCGTCGGGCGGCGCGCCCACGGACAAGCCGGTCAGCATTTCGGCCTGGTGCGCCCACGCATGGCTGCCGCCCGAGTCCGCCCCGACCGCGAGGTCCGCGATCAGGCCGATCGCCATCCCGGCATCGCGCGCGGCTTTCTGCGCACCCTCGAGTCCCTGTTTGGCGAGCCATTGCAACCATGCGTGGAAGGCCACCTCGCGCGAATGCTCACGCGCAAAGGCCGCCACCGCGGCCCCGGCCGGATCGTGGAACTCGGATGGCCAGCCCTGCCAACCGCCCGCCCGGCCGTGGGCAGTGAAGTCCGCATGCAGCGCCTCGAAGCGCGCGTGGCGTTCGAGCGGTTCGCCCTGCTCCTTGCGGAAGGCCATGAAGCGTTCCGAATGCGCCAGGTCGGCCGAAGCACCTTCGAAGATGGAGCGCAGGATCGTCATGCGCGCCCGCGCGGCACGCGGCCAGTCGATCAGGTCCATCCATTCCAGTTCGGCGAGTTCCTGGCGCAGGTTGTGCGAATCGATCACGGCGCGCACGGTCTGTTCGCCACTGCTGCGGGCCGGATCGATGTAAAGACCGTTGAGGAACAGCCGGCTCGACGGCGCATACGGACTGTAGCGTTCGGGGGCCGCCGCGAACAGCGCGTGGAGCGGGCTGATGGCGAGCGCGTCGGCGCCCTTCTCCGCCGCGGCCTTCGCGCAGATCTCGAGCGCGGTGAAATCGCCGATGCCGCCGTCGCCCGGCCGGCGCAGACCCGCTATCTGGACGGCCATGCCCCAGGGACGGCGGCACGCCGTGCTGACGTCGCGAATGCCGAACGAGCGTGCCGGCGCGACCGCCAGGGTCGTCTGCTCGTCGCCCAGCGACAGCGTGTAATACCCGGGGAGCGCCGGAACGTGGATCACGGCATCGCCCGATGGCAGGTTGCCTTCGCTCACCCGCGCACCGTCGCCCGCTTCGATCTTCCACGCTCGCGCTTGCGGCCAGAGAGGAACCTCGATCTGCGTACCCGCATCCGCGGTGATCATCCGCGGCAGCCGTACGCCGCTTTCTTCCTCGCCGACCCGGCGCAGGCTGTCCTCGATCTCGTCCGCGTGGTCCGCCGGCAGACCCAGCGCCCGGAGCACCGCACGCAAGGTGTCCGCAGGCGTCGTCTGCGGGCGGTCGAGCGCGTCACGCCAGTGCACGTCGACGCCGGCGCGTTCGGCCAGCAGTGCGAGGCGATCTTCGAGGGGTGCGTTCACGGATCAGGACTCCAGGCAGGCAAGGGTACGGCCTGCCGGAAGCAGTCCGCGTGAAACGGAAGCGATGTCGGCGGCATGGCCATGAAGCCATGCCGCGGAAGGAGACGGGGGACGGTCCACGGCAACGTCCACCGTGCCGAGGTTCACGAACAGGGTGAGCGTCGCGCCGCCGAGCGACCAGGAAGCGTAGAAGGCGCGCGCGCCCAGCGCTTCGGCACCGAGGCTTCGCGCTTCCTCGATATGCGGGGCCACGTGCTTGCGGCGCAGCGCGATGAGTTCGCGCACGAGGTCGCGGCGCCTTTCGCCGGCCGCTTCGTCGCGCTCGGGAATCGAGGCCGTGAAGGTGTCGTATTCATTGGGGTCCGGTATTTCCTCGCCGCCGAACCCGGCGAAAGCCTCGAACTCCTTGCGCCGGCCATCGCGCACGGCGGCGCGAAGTTCCTCGTCGGGGAAATCGGTGAAGAACAGGAAAGGCGTGCGGCTGGCCCATTCCTCTCCCATGAACAGCATCGGGACGAACGGAGCCAGCAAGAGCAGCGCCAGCGCCGCCTCCATCGTCTCCGCATCGACCAGGCTGCTCAGGCGGTCGCCGAACGCGCGATTGCCGACCTGGTCGTGGTTCTGCAGGAAGTTGACGAACCGCGCCGGCGGCAGGCTGCCGCTCGGCTCGCCGCGGCGGCGATCGCCCATCATCTCGCCCTGGAAAGCGAAGCCTTCGCGCAGGCTGCGCAGGAGTTTCTCCATCGGCGGGCGATAGTGCGCGTAATACCCTTCGTGCTCGGCGGTGAGCAGCACGTGCAAGGCGTTGTGGAAATCGTCGTTCCATTGCGCGTCGAAGCGCTCGCGCCCAAGGAGGTGCGCCTGGTTGGCTTCGTTCTCGAGGATGAGGTGCACGTGACGGCCGGCACCGGTGGAGGCCCGGACGCGGCTGGCGAGGGAAGCCAGCCAGCCCGGGTTGCCGATGGCGTGGACGGCGTCGAAGCGCAGCCCGTCGAAGCGGAATTCCTCGAGCCAGTAGAGCGCGTTGTGCACGAAGTAATCGCCCACCTGCGGCGTCGCCACGCCGATCGCCGCGCCCCACGGCGTATGCGCGGACTCGTCGAAGAATGGCGAGGCGTACGCGCCGAGGTAATTTCCATCCGGACCGAAATGGTTGTAGACCACGTCGAGGAAAATCATCATGCCCAGGCCGTGCGCCGTATCCACGAGCGACTTCAGGTCGTCCGGCGAGCCGTACGCCGCTGCCGGCGCGAAGGGCAGGACACCGTCGTATCCCCAGTTCCGCTCGCCCGGGAACTCCGCGATCGGCATGAGTTCCACCGCGGTGATGCCGAGCGAGGCGAGGTGCGGAAGGACCATCTCGACGCCGTGGAAGCCGCCGAGCACACCCGCGTGGAGTTCGTAGATCACGGCCTCGTGCCAGGGACGTCCCTTCCAGTCGTCGTGCCGCCAGCGATACGCGAAGGGATCGGTGACCATGCTGTAACCGTGCACGTCGCCGCCGATCTGCCGGCGCGACGCCGGGTCGGGTACCACCAGGTGGTCGTCCAGGCGGAAGCGGTAGCCCGTGCCGACGTCGACGGGACACACGCATTCGAACCAGCCGTCGTCCAGCGCGCGCATCGGGGCCACGTGACCGTCGTCGCATTCGATCGACACCGCCTCGCGGTCGGGAGCCCAGAGCCTGAAGCGCGTGCGGCCGTCGCCCAGCGGTTTGAATCCGTAGGGCATCGCATGGACATGACCCTGGCTCATGCCGGCTCCGTCCGCATCGTCGCGGCAAGCAGCACCACGCTGCGCCCTTCCACTTCGATCGTCGGCTCGCTCCAGGCGACCTCGGGTGCCGTCGGCGCCGCGGTATTGCAGCGCAGGCGCCAGTTGGCCGCCGGTTGCGGAAGGTGGAACACGTGCGTCTCGGGAGTCGCGTTGATCATCACCAGGGTCACGTCCGCGCGCTTCTCGCCCTGGACCTCGGCACGGCGAAGGGACAAGAGGCGGCCTTCCGTGTAAGCCCAGGTCTCCTGGGTCATTTCGGTGCCGCTCTCGTCGAACCAGGCCACCTCGCGCACGCCCGGCGCCACCTCGGTATCGCCGCGAAGGAAATGCGCGGCGCGCAGCGTGGGATGCTGTTCGCGCAGGCGGGCCAGGCGGGCGACGAAGTCGGTGAGCTCCTTGCCGCGATCGGACGTGGCCAGCTTCCAGTCATACCAGGAAATCTCGTTGTCCTGGCAATAGGCGTTGTTGTTGCCCTGCTGGGTGCGGCCGAACTCGTCCCCGCCGAGCAGCATCGGCGTGCCATGGGAGAAAAACAGCGTGGCGAGCATGGCGCGCTTCACGCGGTCGCGCGTCGTACGAATGCCTTCGTCCTCGGTCGGACCCTCGACGCCGTAGTTATAGCTTTCGTTGTCGTTGCCGCCGTCGCGGTTCTCTTCGCCGTTCGCCTCGTTGTGCTTGTCGTTGTAGCTGACAAGGTCTTCCAGGGTGAAGCCGTCGTGCGCGGTGATGAAGTTCACCGAAGCCCATGGCCGGCGGCGATGGCGGTCGAACAGGTCGCCGGAGGCCTGGAGGCGGCCCGCGAGCGCGCCGCGCATTCCCGCCTCGCCCTTCCAGAACTTGCGCACGTCGTCGCGGAACTTGCCGTTCCACTCGCCGAACCCCGGGGGATGGTTACCCAGCTGGTAGCCCCCGGGACCGATGTCCCATGGTTCGGAAATGAGCTTCACGTTGGCGAGCACGGGGTCCTGCCGCATGGCGTCGAACAGGCCGCAGTTGGGATCGAACCCACTGTCTTCACGCCCCAGGCTCACCCCGAGGTCGAAGCGGAACCCGTCCACGTGGAAGGTCTGCACCCAGTAGCGCAGCGAATCCATCACGAGCTGCAGCACGCGCGGATGCGAGGTGTTGACCGTGTTGCCGGTGCCCGTGTCGTTGATGCAATAGCGCGGATTGTCCGGCATCAGCCGGTAATAGCTCTTGTTGTCGAGTCCGCGGAAAGACATGGTGGTGCCGAGTTCGCTTCCCTCGCAGGTATGGTTGTACACCACGTCCAGGATGACCTCGATGCCCGCCGCGTGCAGCGCCTGCACGGCGGCGCGGATCTCGTTGAGCGCGCCCTCGGCGAGGTACGCCGGTTCTGGCGCGAAGAACGCCAGGGTGTTGTAACCCCAGTAGTTGCGCAGCTTCATCTCCGTAAGCCGGCGGTCCTGCACGAAGGCGTGCACCGGAAGCAGTTCCACCGCGGTCACGCCGAGTTTCACCAGGTGGTCGATGACGTAGGGATCGGCCAGCGCGATGAAGGTGCCGCGCTCGTGCTGGCGGATCCTCTTCAGCATGCGCGTGAAGCCCCTCACGTGCGTTTCGTAGATCACCGTCTCGCTCCACGGCGTGTGCGGCCGGTTGCCGTGGGTCCAGTGCATGGGCTCGTCGACGACCACGGCCTTCGGCATGGCCGCGGCACTGTCGCGGCGATCGAACGAGAGGTCCGCCCGCGGGGAAGCGACGCGGTATCCATGCAGGACATCGGACCAGCGCACCTGCCCATGGAGCAGGCGTGCGTAGGGGTCGAGCAGCAGCTTGTTGGGGTTGAAGCGATGCCCCTCTTCCGGCACGTACGGGCCGTACGCGCGGAATCCGTACAAGGTGCCGCCACGAACTCGCGGCAGATAGCCGTGCCAGACTTCGTCGGTGCATTCAGGCAGGTCGTAACGCGCGATCTCACGCTTGCCGGAGGGATCGAAAAGACACAGCTCCATGCGCTGCGCATGGGCGGAGAACACGGCGAAATTCGTGCCCATGCCGTCGCAGGTGGCGCCCAGGGGATAGGGCGAGCCGGGTTGCATGCGTTCGGGTAATGCGGGCATTCGAGTTCCTCGTCAGTCTGCGACGAATATGACGGTGGAGAGCGGCGGCAGGCTGAGCACCAGCGAACGGTCGAAGCCATGCGCGGGAACGTCCTGCGCATGCCGTTCGCCCTCGTTGCCGACACCGGAGCCGCCATATTCGGACGCGTCCGAATTGATGGCCTCGCGCCAGCGGCCTCCCTCGGGTACGCCGATCCGGAAACCGTGGTGCACCGCCGGGGTCATGTTGCTCACGACCAGCGCCGGCCGCGCGCCCTCGGCGAAGCGCAGCCAGGCGAACACGCTGTGCCCGGCATCGTCGCCGATGACCCAGCGGAAACCGCGGGGATCGGCGTCCCACGCATGCAGCGCCGGGGTGGCGGAGTAGATGCGGTTGAGGTCGCGGACCAGCTTCTGCACGCCCAGGTGCAGGGGATGATCGAGCAGGTCCCATGCGATCTGCGCATCGTGGTTCCATTCGTGCGGCTGGGCGATCTCGCCGCCGGTGAACAGCAGCTTCTTGCCGGGATGGCCCCACATGAAACCGTAGTAGGCGCGCAGGTTGGCGAAACGCTGCCACTCGTCGCCGGGCATGCGGCAGAGCAGCGAGCGCTTGCCATGCACCACCTCGTCGTGGGACAGCGGCAGCACGAACTTCTCCGAATAGGCATAGACCATGCTGAAGGTCATCTCGCCGTGGTGCCAGCGGCGGTGGATGGGATCGCGCGACATGTACTCCAGCGAGTCGTGCATCCAGCCCATGTTCCACTTGAAGGTGAAGCCCAGACCGCCCTGCTCCACCGGCTGGGTCACGCCAGGCCATGCCGTGGATTCCTCGGCGATGGTCATGCAGTCCGGATGGCGCTGGGCAACGAGCTGGTTCACGCGGCGCAGGAAGGCGATGGATTCGAGGTTCTCCCGGCCACCGTAGATGTTGGGCACCCACTCGCCCTGCTTGCGCGAATAGTCGCGGTAAAGCATGGAGGCCACGGCATCCACGCGCAGGCCGTCGACGTGGAAGCGCTCGAGCCAGGCGAGCGCGCTGGCGATCAGGAAGGCCGACACCTCGTTCCGCCCGAGGTTGTAGATCAGCGTGTTCCAGTCCTGGTGGAAGCCCTCGCGCGGGTCCGCGTGCTCGTAGAGCGGCGTGCCGTCGAAGTGCGCCAGTCCGTGCAGGTCGGTCGGGAAGTGGGCCGGCACCCAGTCCACGATCACGCCAATGCCTGCTTCGTGGCAGCGGTCGACGAAGCGGGCGAAGGCATCCGGCGTGCCGAAGCGCGACGTCGGCGCGAACTGGCCCAGTGGCTGGTAGCCCCAGGACCCGCCGAAGGGATGTTCCGAGATCGGCAGGAGTTCGATGTGGGTGAAGCCCATGCCGGCGACGTAGGGAATCAGGCGCTCGCCGAGTTCGTCCCAGTGCAGGTCGCGGCCGTCCTTGCCGCGCAGCCAGGAGCCGGCGTGGAGTTCGTAGATCGACAGCGGTGCGCCCGCGTGGTGCAGTGCGCCGCGGCGGCGCAGCCAGTCGTCGTCGGTCCAGTGGAAAGCCGCGGGGTCCGCGACGATCGATGCCGTCGCCGGCGGGAGTTCGGAGGCGAGCGCGACCGGATCCGCACGCTGCGTGAGCGAACCGTCGGCGCCCCAGATTTCGTACTTGTAGCGGGCGCCCGGCAGCAGGCCGGGCACGAACAGCTCCCATACGCCGGCAGGCACGCGCTTGCGCATGGGGTGACGGCGCCCGTCCCAGCTGTCGAAGTCGCCGACGACGCTCACCCGCTTCGCGTTGGGTGCCCATACCGCGAAGCGCACGCCGTGGACACCGTCCACCACCACCGGGTGAGCGCCAAGGCAGCGGAACAACTCGATGTGCGTGCCCTCGGAGAGCAGGCGCAGGTCTTCGTCGCCGAGCAGCGTGCCGAAGGCATAGGCATCGTGGACATCCTGGTCCGCGGCGGGCCAATGCACGCGCAGGCGATAACCGCCCTCGGTGTCGAGGAAACCTGCGAAGAGACCACCGGCATGCACGCGCTGCAGCTCGGCGAGCGGCCGGCCCTGTGCGTCGATCAGTTCCACGCCGCGCGCGCCGGGTTGCAAGGTCCGCACGACGCGGCGGCCGTCGACACGATGCGGCCCCAGCCATGCGAACGGATCGCCATGCCGGCCGTCGACCAGCGCCTCGACGGCTGCGGGGTCGGTGAGCCCGTAAATGCGTGGATCGGTCACGAGTCCTCCTCCCGTTCTTCCTTATCGCCACGCGCGACATGCAACAGCCCGCGTAGTGGCACGTCGAGCCAGCCCGGGCGGTTGGCGGCTTCGTAGACGATTTCGTAGGCGGCTTTCTCGATGACGAAAAGTTCCAGCAAGGGCGCGAGGGCGTCGGCTTCGATCCAGCGGACGGGCGCCCGCTCGAGCACCGCGCGGTACGCCGCAAGGAAGACCCGCGACGAACGCGCGCGGAAACGGGCGAGGTAAGCACCGAAGCCTTCGTCCTCCACCGGCGCCAGGCCATCCTCGCCACGCCGGGCCATGGCTGCCGCATAGTCGAGAGAGCGCAGGAAGCCCGCGACGTCGCGCAGCGGCGAGGTCTTGCCACGGCGCTCCTCGAGCGGCCGCGCAGGCTCGCCTTCGAAGTCGATGATGTACGCGTCGTCCTGCACCACGAGCACCTGGCCGAGGTGGAAATCGCCGTGCGTGCGCGTGGTCAGCGCGGCCAGCCCCGCTCCGGCAAGTTTGCCGATGCGATCCTCCAGGACCCCGGCGAGCCCGCGGAGGGCTTTCACGTCGGTCGCCAGCGACTCGGACATGTCCGCCGTGGAGTCCACCGATGCCAGCGCCCGGCCCAGCTGTGCCCGGATGCTTTCACGCCAGCGCTCCACCGTGGCCGCATCGGCCGGCTCCGGCGAGAACGCCGGCAACTCGGTCGGGCGGGCCAGCAACGCGTGCAGTTCGCCGAGGCGGGTACCGACGGCGGCGGCGAACGCGTCGTAGCCGCCTTCCAGTTCAGCCTTCCGCTCGTCGTCCGAGTGACTGAACTCGTCGTAGCTGCGGCGCAGGAAGTCCAGGGTCCAGGCCCAGGCATCGCCCTGGTTGCGCAGGAACCCCTGGAGCACGGCCAGGGTCGTCCGCTCGCCGTGCTCGCCCACGCGTACGACCTCGCCGAGCAGCGGCGCGGTGTTCGCGTAGCCGTTCTCGGTGAGGAACCGGCCCATCTCCACTTCGGGATTCACGCCGGCCGAGATGCGCCGGAACAGCTTCACCACGCCGGCATCGTGCAGGATCATCGAGCTGTTCGACTGCTCGGCAGTGAGCCAGCGGTTCTCGATGTCGTGGTTGAACTCGACCCCGGCGAACGCGGCGGTGGTTTCGAAACACACGGTACCGCCGTTCATCGGCAGCTCGGCGTTCTGGCGCAAGCCGATGAGCAACCCGCTGGCGAAGGCTTCGAGCGCGAAGCCATCCGTGAGCAAGCCGATGCGGCGGCCGCGGCGGACGCGGGCGAGGGCCAGCTGCTGCGCCCTCGCCGTGGGACTCTCGTCTTCCCAGACGATGCCCGCCGGAAGGGTGTAGCGCTCCTTCCCGCCGTCGGACAAGGTCGCCTCCACCTCGGTGAGGATCAGGTCGTCGCCGCGGTCCGGCCAGGGGACCGCGTAGAGGATCCTCACCGACTCGATGCCGCGGTCCTTCGCCGCGAACCAGCGGCGCACCGCCAGGTAACCCGGCAGCACCTGCTTTTCGATCACGCCGCGGTGGTGCGCCATCACCGGCCCTTCGACCAGCGCGCCACGCAGCACCAGGGTTTCATAGTCGGGCATCGGCTCGGCCGGCACCTCGTGCCACGCAGGCATCTGTGCGTTCGGGCAGATCTGGAAGGCGTAGAAGCCGTAAGGCGGCACGGTGAGCAGGTACGGCAGCTGGCCGATCGGCGGGAACGAGGAGCCGCCCATGATCTCGATCGGCACCTGACCGTCGAAGGCGCCCAGGTCGAGCTCCACGGCCTGCAAGGCGCGCGACATGTTCGCCACGCAGAGCACGCGCTCGCCCTCGTATTCGCGCAGGTAGGCCAGGACCTTGCGGTTGCCCGGATAAAGGAATTTCAGCGTGCCGCGGCCGAAGGCCTTGTAGCGCTTGCGCACGGCGAGCATGCGCCGGGTCCAGTTGAGCAGCGAATGCGGATCGCGCGACTGCGCTTCCACGTTGATCGCCTGGTAGCCGTACAGCGGATCCATGATCGGCGGCAGCACCAGGCTGGCCGGATCGGCGCGGGAGAAACCACCGTTGCGGTCCACCGACCATTGCATCGGCGTGCGCACGCCGTCGCGATCGCCGAGGTGAATGTTGTCGCCCATGCCGATCTCGTCGCCGTAATAAAGCACGGGCGTGCCGGGCATCGAGAGCAACAGCGCGTTCATCAGTTCGATGCGGCGACGGTCGCGCTCGAGCAAAGGGGCAAGGCGGCGGCGGATGCCCAGGTTGATGCGCGCGCGGCGATCCGCGGCGTAGGTCTGCCACAGGTAATCGCGCTCGCTGTCGGTCACCATCTCGAGAGTCAGCTCGTCGTGGTTGCGCAGGAAGATCGCCCACTGGCAGTTTTCCGGAATCGCCGGCGTCTGCCGCATGATGTCGGTGATCGGGAAACGGTCCTCGCGTGCGATCGCCATGTACATGCGCGGCATCAGCGGGAAGTGGAAAGCCATGTGGCATTCGTCGCCGTTGCCGAAATAATCCTGGGTGTCCTCCGGCCACTGGTTGGCTTCGGCCAGGAGCATGCGATCGGGATAGTGCTGGTCGATCTCCGCGCGCATCAGCTTCAGGATGGCGTGCGTCTCGGGCAGGTTCTCGTTGTTGGTGCCCTCGCGCTCGATCAGGTACGGCACGGCGTCCAGGCGCAGGCCATCGACCCCCATGTCGAGCCAGAAGCGCATGACGTCGAGCACGGCCTTCAGCACCGCGGGATTATCGAAATTGAGGTCCGGCTGGTGCGAGAAGAAGCGATGCCAGAAGTACTGGCCCGCCACCGGGTCCCAGGTCCAGTTCGACTTCTCGGTATCCAGGAAGATGATGCGCGTGCCGTCGTAAGCCTGGTCGGTATCCGACCAGACGTAGAAGTTGCGCGCCGCCGAGCCCTTCTTCGCATGGCGCGCGCGCTGGAACCAGGGATGCTGGTCCGAGGTATGGTTGATGACCAGCTCGGTGATGACGCGCAGGCCGCGCGCATGTGCTTCGGCGATGAAGCGCCTGGCATCGCTCAGCTTGCCGTAATCCGGATGCACGGCCTTGTATTCGGCGATGTCGTAACCGTCGTCGCGGCGCGGGCTGGGATAGAACGGCAGCAGCCAGAGCGTGTTCACGCCCAGCTCGGCGATGTAGTCGAGCTTGTCGATGAGCCCCTGGAAATCGCCGACGCCGTCGTCGTTGGAGTCGAAGTACGACTTCAGGTGCACCTGATAGATGATCGCGTCCTTGTACCAGAGCGGGTCGCTCGAGAAATCCGGAGCAGCCGTCTTCTTTTTTCCTTTACTGCGGGTTGCCATGAATCAGACTCCGGGAAGCCGCACTTGCCACACCGCATACGGCTGGCCGAGGCCCAGCCATACGTGCTGCGTCGTGCCGCGCCAGTTGAGGGTTCGGTCGTGGAGGAGGTCCTGGACATCGAGCACCGCGTCGGCGGGAAGCCCCCAGTCGCCGAGCGGCAGGACGAGGTCGGCTGCCTGCGCGTTATGCGGGTCCATGCTGATCGCGACCAGTACGAGGTCGTCGCCTGCGCGCTTTTCGAAGAACAGCACCTGGTCGTTGTTCGCTGGAAGGAAATGCAGTCCGAGGTGTGTCTGCAGGGCCGGGTGGGCGCGGCGGATATGGTTCAGCTGGGTGATCTCGGCGACGATGTTGCCGGGCGCGTCGAAGTCGCGGACGCGGATCTCGTACTTCTCCGAGTCGAGGTATTCCTCCTTCCCAGGCACCGGTGCGGACTCGCAGATCTCGAAGCCCGAATACATCCCCCACAGGCCGGAAAGCGTCGTGGCCAGCGCGGCGCGGATGAGGAAGCCGGGCCGGCCCGAGGTCTGCAGGAAGTAAGGATTGATATCCGGTGTATTGACGAAGAAGTTCGGGCGGAAGAAGTCCTTCGGAGGCGTCGTGGTCAGTTCGGTGAGGTAGTCGATGAACTCCTGCTTCGAATTGCGCCAGGTGAAATAGGTGTACGACTGGCTGAAGCCGACCTTCGCCAGGCGGTACATCGGCTTCGGCCGGGTGAATGCCTCGGACAGGAACAGCGCGTCCGGATACCTGGCGCGCACCCGCGCGATCATCCACTCCCAGAACGGGAACGGCTTGGTATGCGGGTTGTCGACGCGGAACGTGCGCACGCCCTCGGCCGCCCAGTACAGCACCACGTCGCACAGCGCCTGCCAGAGCGACGGCACCGCGCCATCGGCGTAGAAGTCGACGTTGACGATGTCCTGGTATTTCTTGGGGGGATTTTCGGCGTATCGGATGCTGCCGTCAGGCCGCCAGTCGAACCACTCCGGATGCTCCTTCAGCCACGGGTGGTCCGGGGAGCATTGGATGGCGAAGTCCAGGGCCAACTCCAGGCCGTGCGCATGGGCGGCGTCGCGCAGTGCGCGGAAGTCCTCCAGCGTGCCCAACTGGGGATGGATCGCGGTATGCCCGCCTTCCGGGGAACCGATGGCATAAGGACTGCCGGGATCGTCCGGTCCCGGGGTAAGCGTGTTGTTCGGCCCCTTGCGGAAAGCCTTGCCGATCGGATGGATCGGCGGGAAGTACAGCACGTCGAAGCCCATGTCGCGGATCGCCGGCAGGCGCGCGATGGTGCTGCGGAAGGTGCCGTGCCTTTCCTTCGCGTCGGTCATCGACCGCGGGAACAGTTCGTACCAGCTAGCGAACATGGCCTCGCGGCGGTCCACCTCGACGAGGTAGGCGTCGCTGGTGCTCGACTGTTCGCGCGGATCGGTCGCCGTCATCAGCTCGAGGGTGCTGTCGGCGAGCAACAGTTCCAGCCGCTCCTCGCCTTCGCTCTTCGTCACGGCCGAGGACAGGTTGCGCAGCGCCCTGGCCTTCGGCCCGGAAGCCGCGGCGGCGCGTTTCTCGACAAGCAGCCTACCCTCCTCCAGTTCGAGAGCGATCGGCACCTTTGCGGCATGCTTCAGTTCGAGCTCGTGCCGGTAGGTGGCGAAAGGATCGCGCCAGGCTTCGATCTGGAACTCGTGGCGGCCGATGCGCGTCGGGGTGAAACTCGCCGTGTGGATGTCGTTGTTCACCAACAGCATCGGCGTTTCGCGCCAGGCCTTTTCGTCGAGCGCACGGTAACGCAGCCGCGCAGCCAGCACGTCATGGCCGTCCATGAAGATGTCGGCCGTCACCGTGATCGCCTGGCCCACGGTCCGCTTTGCGGGGAAGCGCCCGCCGTCCACCGTCGGCTGCACCGCCTCGATCGTCACCCGGGGGCCGCGCGTCGCGGCCTGAAGGAATTCCTTCTGCGCGCTCGCCCCCAGCTTGCGCTTGACCGGCACGGACGGCGTGCCGTGCAGGGTCAGCACCTCGCCGGGCGCGAGCCTGATGCCCTCGCCCTGATCGAACACCTTGCGCCCGTCTGGCGTGGTCCATGGCGAGAACCGCGCGGCCGCACCCATCAGCGCATCGGCGGCCGGCACGGCCACGTCGCGGTCCAGCGATGCGTTGACCAGGGTGAGCGTTGCGCCTTCCGCCGTCCGTGGATCCGCGCCGTCGACCGTGAGGAACGAGGCCACGCCACGGCGGACCGCGATCAGCGGCCGCGCGGCAACGCGACCGCCCACGTTGGCATTGGCTGCCTTCACTGCCGCGCAAAAATCCAGCACACCGCCCTCTGCGAGGGCGGCGGGCGTGAGGGCGCTGCCGCGCCTCGGATCGAGCGCGTCGTGCACGGCATACTCGAAGCCCATCGGCATCATCCAGCCGGCCGGCGAGGTCGCGCAGAACGCGATGGCACGGCGGTACGCATGGTCGAGCTGGTTTTCCTCGCCCAGTTCATCGCCCAGTCGCGTGGCGAAAGGTTCTTCGGTGCAGGCCAGCGCCGGCGCCACCGCGGAAAGGCGTTCCGCTTCCTGTGCGAACCACGGCGCGCGGAAATCCCACCAGTTCGCCGACGAGACCACCGCGTCGAAGCCGGCGCCGCTCAAGCCGCGGAGCTCGTCCGGAGTAAGCCCAGGGGTCCAGGCGAGGAAGGCAACGCGCGGGGCATCGGCGCGCACGGCATCCATGAGCGATTTCCAGACGTCGGCGCGCAGGCGCTGAGGATGCACGAGGCGGAATCCGGAGACGCCGGCTGCAATCCACTGGCGGAGGCGCCCGGCCCACCACGCCACGGCCTCTTCGACCACGTCCGGGTCGTTCAGGCGCCAGCGCACGCTATCGCTTTCGCTGGGCGTCCAGCGAGGATCCGGCGTGCCGTGCTGCGCGGCTACCGCGCGGAACCACTGCGGATGCTCCTGGCGCACCGGCGCATCCGAGGACAGCTCGTCCAGCGGGAGGTCGAGCCACAGTTCGAGATCGTGCGCCCGGCAGGCCTTTGCGATCTGCGCCAGCCGCGTCGTCGCGTCGCCGTCCCCCAGCACGGGATTCACGCGATCGAAATCCCGCGTGACGAAAACGTCGCTGCACGGTGAGGTTTCGAACGGAGGCGCGATGAGCAGTTGGCGGAAACCCAGTTCCGCCGCATGTTCGATCCACGCATTCCAGGCGGTCAGCGGCCCCGCAAGCAGGGGGTGCAGGTAATAGACACGGAAGGGCGCACTCTGGCTGGCCTGCATGTGACTCGCGTTCCTGGGGAATGGACACAAGCATGCCGGGCCGTATGTGTGCATCGTGCCAATGACCCGGGCACGCGAAGGCTGCGACAGTGACGCATCGGGGCGTTGCGGGAGTGTGAATGTGGCATGGCACGGCGCGCCATTCTTGTATGAGCTCCCTCTACCATCGCCGCTGCGCAGGCAGAGCCAAGCGTCTTAATCGGTTGAACCGCTTGCGCGGCCCATGTCCTTCGCCGCATGGAGCGTTGCCCCGGCTCGGCTATCGCCATCGCGTTTTGCTTCGGCGTGGCGGCGGGTCGCCGGCGCCCGCCATTTTTGTCGCTAAGTCCTCGTCCGGCCTACGCCTCCCTGCGGAATCGCTCCAAAAACGGCAGCCACCGGCTCCTCCCAACACCGCGGTCGCACGCGCAAAAGCCAAAGCAACGGCTCGTGCGTTGGGGGCTGCACGCTCACCGCACCGTGCGGATAGAACGCAGCCCTGTAGGAGCGCGCCTCGCGCGCGACATCTTTTCGCGACCACCTCCACCCACTGAGCGTTTTTCGCAACCCTGCAGCAAGAGTCGCCAGGCTCCCGCCTTCGCAGGAGCGACGGGTAGCTGAGGGAACAGCTCTGCGTAGCTCCTTGTGGCCACGAACACGCTCGGTACGAACTGGACGGAAACCCTGTGGGGGTCCTATGTCCTCCTGCAAGCATCCGGGATCTTTGCGGAAGATCCCATGTTCTCCTGCAAGCAGCCGGCTCTGTGTGGGAGATCCTATGTTCTCCTGCAAGCCGCCGGCTCTGTAGGACCGCTTCAGCGGCGATCCCGCGGCAGCGGCCAAGCTCGCGGCAAAGCAACGGCTCTTGACCCAACCACCACGCACGAGCGCTAACACAAAGGCAAAGCCGCGCCCGCCACTCAGATGGAGCGCATCGCCTCCGCGATCGCTCTTTCGTTATTGCCCGAACGTTCCTCGAGCAGGCGCGCCGAACCCTCGCGGTCTGCGGCCGGGCGGTTCTGGCCGAGCTTCCACTTGCCTTCGATGCGTGCGAGTGGCATGCGGATGCCTACGATGCCTCGCAGCATCGGCGCCACGTAGTCGGCGGGTGCGTCGCTCAGCTTCCACGGCTGCGCCTGGCCGGTGTCGTGTTCGGACTGGTCGGTCAGGCGGGACAGCAGGTCCAGGAGACGCGCGGGGTCGGTGAAGGTCTCCGGCGTGCCGTAAGCGTGCACGGCGATGTAGTTCCAGGTCGGCACCTCGCGGTGGTGCGTGGCCTTGCCGGGATAGCCGTTCGGCGAGATGTACGCATGCGGGCCGGTGAAGATCGCCAGGACCTCGCCCGGATGGCGCGCGAGGTGATCATTGCCGCGGGCGACGTGCGCATAGAGCGTGCCCATCGGACCTTCGTCGCGCGCAAGCACGAACGGCAGGTGCGTGGCCTCGATGCCGCCCTCGCCCGCCGTGACCAGCGTGCCGAAGGGATGCGAGCGGATCGCGTCGTGCAATACCGGCAGACGCGCTTCGACGAAGTCCCTCGGCGTGTACATGGCTTACTGCCCGAACTTGATTTCTTCGCCCTCGTGGCCGCGGTCCCAGCCGCGGAGTTCGTCGCGGATATGCGCGATGCGCTGGCGCCCGAGCGCATTGCGCTCCTCGTCCAGCACGAGGCCGTCGAGCAGTTCGGCAAGACGCTGTGCGGTAGGCAGCATCGCATCCCACGCGTCGAGGGCCGGTACCGGGCCTGGCAGGGCCATGAAGAACGACAGGCCCGGCGTCTGCAAGGTGGCAACGCGCGCCATGTCGAAATTGCCCGGCTTCACGAGGTTGGCCACGCTGAAGATCGGCCCCTGCTCCGGGTGGCCGTCCACCAGGCGGTGGTAGATGCCCATGTCGCCGAACTCGAGGCCGGCCTTCTCGGCCGCGACGACGAGGTCGGATCCGTTGAACTTGCTGCCTTCGCGGGCCACGACGTAGAGGCTCACGATGCGTTCGACCGGCGCGTTCGACGGACGGCGACCGAGGTCGGAACGCGGCGGAGGCGTCTTTACTGCCGGCGCGGGCGCCGGTGAGGACGCAGAGGCCGGAACGGGCATGGCGGCCACGGGTTCGTCGACCTCGAACGGCAGGTCGAGGCGCGGGTCGACGCGGGCCGGCCGCGGTACGGGCTCTTCGGGCATCACCGGTGCCGCGGACGCGGTGCGCTCGCCGGCCAGCGAAGCACCGAGGCGCTCCAGTTCCGCCCTCAGGTCCACGTCCAGCTCGCCCTGGGCGGGCCTGGGGCTGAACAGCGGGTCGTCGGCATCGTCGTCATGGCGCGCGTGGAACGACTCCACCGCGTCGTCCCCGCCCTCCACCTCATCGCCGAACACCGGCTCGCGCCGCTCGCGGGGGCGTTCCGGCTGCTCCTGCACGGGCTTGCGGCGCCCCTGCTCTTTGCGCGGCTGGCCGAACAGCCAGAGCAGCACGAGCACGACGATGCCGACGAAGAGCATCGGGATGCCTACGGCGGGATTCCAGGCGAGGCCGATGGCGGGGTTCATGGATGCGATTCCTCAGTAATGCTCAGGCGACGCCGGCGAGCTTCGATGCCTCGGCCAGATCGACCTGGACGAGACGCGAAACGCCGGGCTCACGCATGGTAACGCCGCAGAGCTGGTGCGCGGCTTCCATCGTGGCCTTGTTGTGGCTCACGAAGATGAACTGCACCTTCTCGCTCATCTCGCGCACCATGGCGGAGAAGCGGCCCACGTTGGCTTCGTCCAGCGGCGCGTCCACCTCGTCGAGCAGGCAGAACGGCGCGGGATTGAGGCCGAAGATGGCGAACACGAGCGACACGGCCGTGAGCGCTTTCTCACCACCCGAGAGCAAGGTGATATTGGACACCCGCTTGCCCGGCGGCCGCGCCATGATGGCCACGCCGGTATCGAGCAGGTCCTCGCCGGTGAGCTCGAGGTAGGCATGACCGCCGCCGAACAGGCGCGGGAACAGTTCCTGGACGCCCGCGTTCACGCGATCGAAGGTCTCCTTGAAGCGCTGGCGGGTCTCGCGGTCGATCTTCTTGATCGCGCCCTCCAGCGTTTCCAGCGCGCCGGCCAGGTCGGTCAGCTGCGCGTCGAGGTATTCCTTGCGCTGCGATTGCTCGGCGTGTTCCTGGATCGCGGCGAGGTTCACCGGCTCCAGGCGGGCGATCTTCTGCGAGAGGTCCACCAGCTGCTGCTGCCAGCGTTCCGGCTCGGCGTCTTCGGCCAGTTCGGCCAGCAAGGTTTCCAGCTCCAGGCCCGAGGCGACGATGGCCTGGGCCAGCTGCTCGGCCCGCAGTTGCAGCGCCTGCGCCGCGAGGCGCTTCTCGGAGACGCTTTCGCGCACCTGGTTGAGCATGTGCTCGATGCGCTGGCGGTCCTGCTCCAGCTTGCGGAACTCCGCGTCGCAATCCTCGAGCGCGCGGCGCGCCTCGACCAGCTGGCGATCCACCAGCAGGCGCTGGTCGAGGTAGGTCTGCCGTTCGGCTTCCAGTTCCGCGATCGGATCGGAGCCCGCGGCGAGCTGCTGATCGATCTCGTCGCGGCGCGCCAGCACCTGGCGCAGCTGCGTGTCGAGGCGTGCGAGGGCCTGCTCCAGCGAACTCAGCGCCGCGCGCTTGGATTCCATGCCGAGCGCGAGCTGGTGGGCCTGGTCGGCGGCCTCGCGCGCATTGATCCGCGCTTCCTCGCGCGCCTCGAGCAGTTCGCGGCGCTCGTTTTCCAGGCCGCGGCGTTCGTCTTCGCGATCGCCCATATGGCCCACGGCCTCGTCGAGGCGCGCCCGCGCTTCGCGGGTCTGGCCTTCGAGTTCGTCGAGCTGGTCGACGATCACGGAAATCTCGCCGCCTACCTTCTCGGCGCGGGCGCGCGCCGTTTCCATCTTCCCGCGCTGGCTCTGCAACTGGCCGGCGAGTTCCGACAGGCGGCGGTGCGCCGCGTAAAGCTCGCGCTGCGCATCGTCGCGCTGGCGTTCTGTCTCGAACTTGCGCGTGCGCAGCCCTTCCAGTTGTCCGCTGCGTTCCTCGATGAGCGCCTCGAGCGTTTCAACCTGCTCGGCGAGCTGGCGAAGATCGCGCTCGCGGGCGAGCACGCCCACCTGGTTGCCCTGCGCGCGGCGTACCCGGACCCAGCCCGGGCCCATCCAGGCGCCGTCGCGGGTGATCACGGACTGGTGCGCGGCCAGCGAACCAACGCGGGCGGCAGCCTCTTCCACCGAATCGACGACAAAGACGTGGCCCAGCAGGTTGACGGCGGCGACCGGACCGCGCACGTGCGCGGCCAGCGTGCCGGCCGTGCCGGGACCGCCTTGCGCACCGGCGAACAGCGCCACGTCGGCCTGGCCGAGGGACGCGAATTCGTTGCTGAGCGCTTCCGGTGCCTCGACCAGCACGCCGTCGAGCACGCCCGCGAGCACGGTCTCCACGGCGGATTCATAGCCGGCATCGACCTGCAGCGACTCGCCGAGGCGGCGCGAACGGTCCAGTCCAAGACGTGCGAGCCAGCCGCTGGCGGCGGATTCTTCCTGGCCGAGCGCGGCGGTCTGCAACGCTTCCAGCGAGGCCTGGCGGCCACGTGCGGTCTGCAGCTGCTGGCGTGCGTCGTTGAGCGCGGACTGGACCTGACGTTCTTCTTCCAGCACGCCCTCATAGGCGGACTTGTGCTGGTCGAGCACGCCGCCCAGCTGTTCGACGCGCTCGCGCTGCGTCTCGTGTTCGGTCTCCAACTGTTCCGCGGCGGCGTCGAGCGCGGCCACGTCCGTGGCGCGCTGCTCGGCTTCCAGCGCTTCGCGGCGGCGCGACAGGTCGACCGACTGCCTGTCGAGGTAGGCCAGCTTCGTGCGCTCCACTTCCGCGGCGCGGCTCGATTCCGAGGCGCCACGGGTATGCGCATCCCAGCGTTGCTGCCAGTCGGCGAGCTTCGCTTCGGTGGCGCGTTGTGCCTCGCCGGTCTCTTCCTGGATCTGCTGCAGGGCCTCGAGCTTCGGCTCGCCCTCGGCCAGGGCCGTGCGCAGGGTCTCGATCTGCTCGCGGTCCGCGGCGATGTGGCCCTGCAGTTCCTCGTGCTCGCGCTCGGCGTCGGCCCGGGCGCGGGTCAGGCGTTCGCTGAGGTCGCGGTTGTGGCGCACCTGCTGTTCGACGCGGGCGATCTCGGCACCGACCTTGTACACGTCGGCCTGGACGTGGTTGAGATGCTCGCTGGCCCCGTGATGGCGCTCGCGCACGCTCTCCAGCTGCGCTTCGACCTGGCGCTGGCTGGCCAGGTGCTTTTCGATCTCCAGTTCCGCCTCGCGCAGGCCGGACCCTTCGCCTTCGTGCTGGCGATGCAGCGTGCGGTATTCGAGCGCGCGCAGTTCGGCCTCGCGGCGGGTGTGCTCCTCCTTGAAGGCCTTCCAGCGCTCGGCCGCGCGGGCCTGGCGGTTCAGGTGGTCCAGCTGCTTCTCGACCTCGTCGCGCACGTCGCGCACACGGTCGAGGTTTTCGCGGGTGGACTTGATCCGGCTCTCGGTTTCCTTGCGCCGCTCCTTGTACTTGGAGATGCCGGCGGCTTCCTCCAGGTGCATGCGCAGTTCTTCGGGGGCCGCCTCGATGATCTGGCTGATCATGCCCTGCTCGATGATCGAGTACGAACGCGGGCCGAGGCCGGTACCCAGGAACAGGTCGGTGATGTCGCGGCGGCGGCAGCGCCCACCGTTGAGGAAATAAGCGGACTGGCCGTCGCGGCTGACCACGCGCTTCACCGAGATCTCGGCGAAGCTGGCGTACTCGCCCTGGATGGTGCCGTCGCTGTTGTCGAAGATCAGTTCCACCGCCGCCTGGCCCACGGGCTTGCGCGCGCTGGAGCCGGAGAAGATCACGTCGGTGAGGGAATCGCCACGCAGGCGGCTGGCGGCCGACTCACCCATGACCCAGCGGATGGCGTCGATGATGTTCGACTTGCCACAGCCGTTCGGGCCGACGACACCGGTCATGTTGGTGGGCAGGTGCAGCGTGGTGGGGTCGACGAAGGACTTGAATCCCGCCAGCTTGATCGTGGTCAGACGCATTATGGTTTCCGTTGGGACGCGGCCGTGGACTCCGTTCGGGAGCCTCCCCCTGGCTGATCGATCACTTTGCCAAAGGGGGACGGGGTGCGCAATACGCGAAGTAGGAAGAGAAACCTAGCGTAACTCATTGATATGTAGGAGCGCGCCCTGCGCGCGACATCTTTTGAGGCCATAGGCGGCAGGCCCTGCGGCCCTTTCGCGAAAAGATGTCGCGCGCGATGCGCGCTCCTACACGGGCTATTCGCCCGGCGCCTTGGCGTCGATCGACAGGGCGTGGATGCCGTCCGGCATCATCTCCGCCAGGGCCTCGTACACCATGCGGTGGCGCTGGATCGGGTTCTTCCCGGCGAAGGCCGGGCTGACGATGCGGGCGAAGAAATGGCCCTTGCCCTGGCCGCTATGCCCGACGTGCTTGTGGCCCTCGTCGATCACGTCCAGCTCGACCGGGGCCAGGGCCCCGGTGAGCAGCTGGCGGATGCGCTCGACCTTCTCGACGGTCACGGCAGCGTAATCCTGAACGGGCGGACCGAAACCTCGCGGTATACGCCCGCTTCCACATAGGGATCCGCGTCGGCCCAGGCCTTCGCGGCGGCAAGGTCGTCGAACTGGGCGACGATCATGCTGCCGTCGAAACCGGCCTCACCGGGATCTTCCGCGTCGATGGCCGGAAACGGCCCGGCGAGCTTGAGCCGGCCTTCCTCGAGCAGCGCCTTCAGCCGGGCGAGGTGCGCCGGGCGCGCAGCCACGCGCTTTTCGAGCGAGTTCGGATGATCGAGGGCGACGACGGCGTACCACATGGGCTCGGTTCCTGCGGGAAATCGATCATTGTAGCGGCGCCGCCGTGACGCGTCAGTCTCCGCCTCGTACGCTGGCCTGGAACACGCCCGGTCAGGCCTCCGGGCGCATGGTCGGGAACAGCAGCACGTCGCGGATGGACGACGAGCCGGTCAGCAGCATCACCAGGCGGTCGATGCCCACGCCGAGGCCGCCGGTGGGCGGCAGGCCGACCTCCAGCGCACGGATGTAATCGGCGTCGTAGTGCATGGCCTCGTCGTCGCCGGCGTCCTTCGCATCCACCTGGGCCTGGAAACGCGCCGCCTGGTCTTCGGAATCGTTGAGTTCCGAGAAGCCGTTGGCGATCTCCTTGCCGTTGATGAACAGCTCGAAGCGATCGGTGATGCCCTTGTCGGTGTCGCTCTCGCGCGCCAGCGGTGACACTTCCACCGGGTGGTCGGTGATGAAGGTGGGCTGGATCAGCGTGTGCTCCACCGTGCCCTCGAAGATCTCGAGGAGCAGCTTGCCCCAGCCGTACGACGGCTTCACGTGGATGCCCAGGCGCTGCGCGTGCGTGGCCATCGCCTCGCGGTCGCGCAGCTCGGACGGCTTGATCTCGGGATTGAGCTCGAGCACCGCGTCTTCCATGCGCCAGCGGCGGAACGCCGGGCCGAGGTCGACCGTGGCACCATCCCATTCGATCTGCGTGCTGCCTACCACGTCGGCAGCGGCAGAACGGATCATGCCCTCTGTGAGGTCCATGATCTCGTGGTACGTGGCATAGGCCTGGTACAGCTCGAGCATCGTGAACTCGGGGTTGTGCCGCGTGGACACGCCCTCGTTGCGGAAGTTGCGGTTGATCTCGTAGACGCGGTCGAAGCCGCCGACCACCAGCCGCTTGAGGTAGAGCTCCGGCGCCACGCGCAGGAACAGCGGAATGTCGAGCGCGTTGTGGTGCGTGGTGAACGGCCGCGCGGTGGCACCGCCCGGGATCACGTGCATCATCGGCGTCTCCACTTCCATGAAGCGGCGCGGTTCGTCCTCGAGCCAGCGGCGCACGTGGCTGATGATCTTCGAGCGCAGCGCGAAGGTGCGGCGCGACTCCTCGGTGACGATGAGGTCCACGTAGCGCTGCCGGTAGCGCTGCTCCACGTCGGCCAACCCGTGGTGCTTGTCCGGCAGGCCACGCAGCGATTTCGTGAGCAGACGGATCGCATCGACCTTGACCGAAAGCTCGCCCGTCTTCGTGCGCATGAGCAGGCCGGTGGCGCCCACGATGTCGCCGAGGTCCCAGCGCTTGAACGTTTCATAGGCGTCCTCGCCCAGCGAGCCCTGGTGCACGAAGAGCTGGATGCGGCCGGTACCGTCCTGCATCTGCACGAAGCTCACCTTGCCCTGCCCGCGCATCAGGATGATGCGGCCAGCCACGGCTACGCGGCGCGGCGCGGCATCGATGGCCTCGGCCGTCCACTTTTCCTTGTCCGCGAACTCGTCCTGCAGGTCGCCCGCGAAGCTGTCGACCTTGAAGTCGTTCGGGTAAGCGATGCCCTGCGCGCGCAGCGCTTTCAGTTTCTCGCGACGCTCCGCGATGAGGCGATTCTCGTCGGCGGCAGTGGCGGAGGCTGTGGCGTTGGCGTTTTCGGTCATGGCTTGGATGGCTGTCTTCTTGGGGAGAGCGGAGCGCTGGCGCGCCGGGGATCAGGCGTCGACGCGCTTGGAGCCGGCTTCGAGGCCGGCCTTCAGGCTGGCTTCGACGAACTCGTCGAGGTCGCCGTCGAGCACCTTCTGCGTGTCGGAACGTTCGATGCCGGTACGAAGGTCCTTGATGCGCGACTGGTCGAGCACGTAGTTGCGGATCTGGCTGCCCCAGCCGATGTCGGACTTGGTGGCTTCCAGGGCGTCCTTCTCCGCGTTGCGCTTCTGCACTTCCAGCTCGTACAGCTTCGCCTTCAGCATCTTCATGGCGCGATCGCGGTTGGCGTGCTGGCTGCGCTCGGTCTGGCAGGCCACGACCGTATTCGTCGGGATGTGCGTGATGCGCACCGCCGACTCGGTCTTGTTCACGTGCTGGCCGCCGGCGCCCGAGGAACGGTAGACGTCGGTCTTGAGGTCGGCCGGGTTGATGTCGATCTCGATGTCGTCGTCCACTTCCGGCGAGACGAACACCGAGGTGAAGCTGGTGTGCCGGCGGTTGTCCGAATCGAACGGGCTCTTGCGGACCAGGCGGTGCACGCCGATCTCGGTCTTCAGCCAGCCGTAGGCGTAATCGCCCTCGACGCGGAACGTGGCGGACTTGATGCCTGCGACTTCGCCCGCGCTCACTTCCATGAGCTCGGTCTTCCAGCCGCGCGACTCGGCCCAGCGCAGGTACATGCGCAGCAGCATTTCGGCCCAGTCCTGCGCCTCGGTGCCGCCGGCACCGGCCTGCACGTCGACGAACGCCGGGGCGGCGTCGAGCTTGCCGGAGAACATGCGCTGGAACTCGAGCTTGCCGACGCGGGCGTCGACCTTGTTCAGGTCCTCGACGATGGACTGCACGGTGGCCTCGTCGCCGTCGGCGGCGGCCATGTCGAGCAGTTCCTTCGCGTCGTCGAGCGAGGCGGTCATCTCGTCGATGCCGGTGACGATGGTATCGAGCTGGGCGCGTTCACGGCCGAGCTCCTGCGCGCGCTTCGGATCGTCCCAGACGTTCGGGCTTTCGAGCTCGCGATTGACTTCCTCTAGCCGTTCTTTCTTGACGGCATAGTCAAAGATACCCCCTAAGCGACTCGACGCGGGCCTTGAGGTCCGCGATCTGCGCAAGGATCGGATTGATCTCGATCATGGTTTGGCTGGCCTGATGGTCCGACGCTGGAGCGCGCCGGCTAAAGCGACCGATCTTAGCAAAAGTGCTGCGCCGCCGCACCGTTCGGCTTGTGTGGGAGCCGGCTATGCCGGCGATCCCGCGGCAGCGGGCACCTTGCCGCGAACACCCATCGCCGCTGAATCTCCCACACAAAAGCCCGTTGCTTCCACAGGGGCGCGCTCCTACACGGGCAGGGCCTCCTTGTGCACGCCGCGCATGGCGCGGCCCGAGGGATCGGCCGCAGCTGCGAAGGCAGGGTCCCAGGCCAGGGCGGCGGGCGACGAGCAGGCGATGGATTTGCCGCCGGGCACCGTGGCCGCGCAGGCCTCGCCGGGAAAGTGCTTTTCGAAGAGGGAGCGGTAGAAGTACGCCTCCTTGGTGGCAGGGGTATTGTGCGGGAACCGGGACGCGGCGGCGGCGAACTCACGGTCCGATACCCGTTGCCCGGCGTGGTCCTTCAGACCGTCGATCCACCCGTAGCCGACGCCGTCGCTGAACTGCTCCTTCTGCCGCCAGAGGATCTCCGCCGGCAGCACGCCCTCGAAAGCCTCGCGCAGGATTCCCTTCTCGATGCCCTTGCGGGCCACCATCTTCGCCTCGGCGTCGAAGCCCATGGCGGTGTCCAGGAAGTCGAGGTCGAGGAAGGGTACGCGGGCCTCCACGCCCCAGGCCGACATCGACTTGTTCGCGCGCAGGCAGTCGTAATAATGCAAGGCGTCCAGCTTGCGGATGGTTTCCTCGTGGAATGCCCTGGCCGACGGCGCCTTGTGGAAGTAGAGGTATCCGCCGAAGACCTCGTCCGATCCCTCGCCCGACAGCACCATCTTCACGCCCATCGCCTTGATCCTGCGCGCGAGCAGGAACATCGGCGTGGAGGCACGGATGGTGGTCACGTCATAGGTTTCGATATGCCGGATCACCTCGGGCAAGGCATCGAGGCCTTCTTCCAGCGTGTAGCGGAACCCGTGGTGCACCGTACCCAGCGCCGCCGCCGCGATCTCGGCGGCTTTCAGGTCGGGGGAGCCCTCGAGGCCGATGGCGAAGGAATGCAGGCGCGGCCACCATGCCTCCCCGCTGTCGCCGTCCTCGATCCGCCGCCTTGCGAAGCGGGCGGCCACCGCGGCCACGAGCGAGGAATCCAGGCCGCCCGAAAGCAACACCCCGTACGGCACGTCGGTCATCATCTGGCGATGCACGGCCGCTTCGAACGCCGCCCGCAGCACCGACGGCTCGATCGCGCTGCCACGGGTGGCGTCGTAATCGCGCCAGGCAGGCGTCCAGTAAGCGACCGCCGCGCCGTGCTCACTGTCGTAGACGTGCCCGGGTGGAAACGGCGCCACGTCGGCGCATACGCCCACCAGCGATTTCATCTCCGACGCGACGTAGAGGCGCCCTTCCGTGTCGTGGCCCCAATACAAGGGGCAGACCCCCAATGGATCGCGGGCAATCAGGACGCGCCTCCGCCGGGCATCCCACAGGGCGAAGGCGAAGATGCCATTGAGGCGGTGGAGGAAGTCCAGGCCGTGATCGCGGTACAGGGCGTTGATCACCTCACAGTCGGAGCCGGTGGTGAAAGCGTAGTCGCTGGCCGCGCGCAGTTCGCGATGATTGTAGATCTCGCCGTTCACGGCCAGCGCCAGTTCGCCGTCCAGCGAACGCAACGGCTGGGCGCCACTTGCCGGATCGACGATGGCGAGACGCTCGTGCACGAGGATCGCGCCGTCGTCCACGTACACGCCGCTCCAGTCGGGGCCGCGATGCCGCTGCCGCTGCGAAAGCTCCATCGCCCGCGTGCGCAGTGCGGCAAGATCGTCGCCGGCTGCCAGTCCGAATATCCCTAGGATCGAGCACATGCCTCTTTCTCCTGATCAGAAAACGCCAAAAGAAAAGGCCCGCCTTGGAGGGCGGGCCTTTCGTGTATCCGGTGGTTTCGCTTGCAACCGCCTATACGCCGACCCTCCCGAGGTTCCGGGCATTATTGGTATTGGCGTTATTGGCGGCGTTGCGATGCATGGGCTGACTACAACACGAACCGCATGACCGGTGCAAGCGGCTCTCGCCGAGGAACCGGGTCGGGTTAAACCTGGTGGCGGCGCGCAGGCACATACCAGACCGCCCAGGGAACCACAGGGATGACTTACCGCAATATCCAGGGCTTGCGCGCCATCGCCGCGCTGCTGGTGGTCTCCGCCCATATGTTCTTCGACATCGAGCCCATGCGCACGCACTGGGCAAAACCCTTCTTCGCGGTCGTCGGCGGCGCGGGAGTCGACCTGTTCTTCGCGATCTCGGGCTTCCTCATCTATCAGGTGATGCGGCGGTCGATCGCCGCCATGGATAGCGTGGGGAGGGTGCGGGCGGTCTACGGGTTCGCGATGAAGCGGTTCATCCGCATCTACCCGCTCTTCTGGATCGTCTTCGGCACGTCGTGCGCGATCGCGGCCTGGTTGTCGCCCGCGGCGCCGGCATGGCCCGAACCGTTGTTCCAGCTGCTCGCGCTCGTCGGCAACGTGCCCAACCCGCGCCTTTACGTCGCCTGGACGCTGAGCTTCGAGGTCTACTTCTACGCGGTGGCAGCCCTCAGCCTGATCCTGTTCGCGCGAAGAGCCATGGCGGGCGTGATGGTCTGGTTCGTCATCATCGGCATCGCTACGCTGGTGGGATTCTGGTTCCCTTGGCGCAAGCCGCTCGATTTCGTGTTCTCCCCTCTCCTCCTGGAGTTCCTGCCGGGCATCGCCGTGGCGTTCCTCCTCGACCGCGGTTTCCAGCGGTTTCATGGTGCGCTGCTCGCAGGCGCGTTCACGTGGATGGCCGCCGGTGCGCTGCTCCTGACACCCGGCCTGTTCGCCGCGAACGCAGCCCGCCGGGGGTTGCTCGCAGCAGTCCACATTTCATTCGCCCTCCACGTCGCCTGCTGGGGGCTACCGGCGGCGATCCTCGTGTACGCGCTCGTCGTGCTGGAAATCCGCCGGCGATGGATCATGCCGCGCATGCTGCAGTACCTTGGCGACGCATCGTTCTCCATCTACCTGTGGCACGCCGTGGCATTCCACGTCGTGGCGGAAGCCTTCGCCCGCCTCGGCTGGGTAGGTGTCGCGAGTTCCACGGGCCTCACCGTACTCATGGTCGGCACCGGCCTGGGCATCAGCCTGCTCGGCTACCACGCCGTGGAAAGACCGTTGCTCAGGCGTCTCGGGCAATGGCTCCTGGGCAGGGGCGTTTCGTTCCGCTCGCCGGAAGCGGCCGTTCCCGCGGGGCCGGCAGCTCAGGCGGCGGCCAGCCTCTCCACCACGTCGCGATAAGCCTTCGCGGCGCTGGCCTCGGCCGTATGCGCGAAGTCGCGTACGCGCCACTGGCCGCCCACCATCACGTCGCGCACCAGCGGCGCGTTGCCCGCGAAGATGAAACTGTCGATCACGTCCGCCTCGTCGCGCGCGGCGAGCAGCGGCGAGCGGTCGTCGAGAACGAGCAGGTCCGCGCGCGCACCGTCGGCGAGCCGGCCGATATCGCTGCCTGCGGCCCGCAGGCCGCCGTCCAGGGCGCGCTGCCACAAGGCTGTGCCGACGCTTTCCTCCGGCGCGCGCGCGGCGACGTTGCGATGCCGCGTCACCAGGCGCTGGCCATACTCCAGCCAGCGCAGCTCTTCGACCGGCGACACGGAGATGTGCGAATCGGAGCCGATGCCGAACGTGCCGCCCGCATCGATGAAGGCGGCGAGCGGGAACAGGCCGTCGCCGAGGTTGGCCTCGGTGGTGGGACAAAGGCCGGCCACCGCTCCGCTCTTCGCGATGCGGTCGATTTCATGCGCCGTGAGGTGCGTCGCGTGGACGAGGGTCCAGCGCGCGTCCACCTCGGCATGATCGAGGAGCCACTCGACGGGGCGGGCGCCGCGCAGGGCCACGCAATCCTGCACCTCACCGATCTGCTCGGCGATATGGATGTGCACCGGCAATCCCCTTGCCACACCTGTCGCCAGCAACGCCCGCATCGCTTCTTCCGGCACCGCGCGCAGCGAATGCAGTGCGATGCCCAGGGTGAACATGTCGTCCTGCAGGGGCGCCAGGCGCTCCAGCAGGCTCACGAAACCGCCCACGTCGTGACGGAACCGCTGCTGCCGCTCGGAAAGCGGGCGCCCGTCGAAGCCGCCGGTCATGTACAGCACCGGCAACAGCGTAAGCCCGATGCCTGCCTCCTTCGCCGCCTCCATCAGCGCCAGCGACATCGCCGCCGAATCGGCGTAGGGTACGCCGCGCGGGCCATGGTGCAGGTAATGGAACTCGCAGACCTGGGTGTAACCCGCCTTCACCATCTCGACATAGAGCTGGGTGGCGATGGCCTTGAGGTCATCCGGATCGATCGCCTCGGCGAACGCATACATGGTCTCGCGCCAGGTCCAGAAACTGTCCTCCCCTGGCCCGCGCCGCTCCGCCAGCCCGGCCATCGCGCGCTGGAATGCGTGCGAATGCAGGTTGGGCATGCCTGGCAGCACGAAGCGACCAATCCGTTCGACCGGGCCCTGCGCAGCGGCGAAGCGCCGGCCGGCGACGCCAAGACCCGCGTCGCCCGCACGCCACGCGCCCTGTTGCCAGAGGAAATCGGCGCTAAGGACGGTATCCGGCATGCGAGGATCCTTCAGGGAGAAAGTCCTCATGTTACCTCGTGGCCTCGTGGGAAGGCGGGCGCATAATAGGGGGATGAACGAAAGCAAGGCCTCACAGCCACCCAAGCTGCTGCTTCGCCTGGCTCGTCCCGGCGACGTTCGCGAACTCGTGGCCCTCACCGCCCGCGTGTATACGGCCGAATGGGGACATTCCGCCGAGATGCTGCACGGACAGCAGACGCACTTCCCCGAGGGGCAGTTCGTAGTCGAGTACGAGGGCCGGATCGTCGGTTTCTGCGCCACGTTCCGGATAAGCGAGGCGGTGGCGCTGGCCCCGCACACCTGGATGCAGATCACCGGCGGCGGGTTTGCTTCGCGTCACGACCCGGATGGCGACTGGCTCTATGGCATGGAAGTCGTGGTCCATCCCGACTACCGGGGCATGCGCATCGGCCAACGCCTGTACATGGCACGCAAGCGGCTGTGCACCGACCTCAAGCTGCGCGGCATCGTCTTCGGCGGCCGCGTGCCTGGGCTCGCCCGCGCCATCGGCCGATACGGCAGCGCCGAAGCGTACGTGCAGGCGGTGGTCGATGGCAGCCGGCGCGACCCGACGCTCAGCTTCCAGCTGCGCAACGGCTTCGAGGTGATCGGCCTGCTCCGCGGCTATGTGCCTTCCGATCATGAATCCCTCGGCTACGCCGCGCACCTGGTCTGGCGCGATCCGCACCGGCTGGACCAGCCCGACATGCCGCGCGTGTCGCAAAGCCACCGGCTGCCGGACAACGTGCGCGTCGCCTCGGTGCAATACCAGCAGCGCCGGATCGCCTCGTTCGCGGAATTCGCCACCCAGGTGGAGTACTTCGTGGACATCGCCGCGGATTACGACGCCGACTTCGTCGCCTTCCCCGAACTCCTCACGCTGCAATTGCTCTCGATCGAAAACGCGGAGCTGTCCCCGGTGGATTCCATCCGCCGTCTTTCCGAATACACCGACGAGGTCAAGGCGCTGTTCCACCGCCTCGCCGTGCACTACAACATCAACATCGTCGGCGGCTCGCACCCCACGCGGCAGCCGAACGGCGATATCCACAACGTCTGCTACGTATGCCTGCGCGACGGCTCGATCCACGAGCGCGAGAAGCTGCATCCCACGCCCAGCGAGCGCAACGTGTGGAACATCACCGGCGGCGACGCCGCGGCCACGATCCAGACCGACTGCGGCCCGATCGGCGTGATGATCTGCTACGACGCCGAGTTTCCCGAAGTGGCTCGCCACCTCACCGATCAGGGCGCCCTCATCCTCTTCGTGCCCTTCTGCACCGACGTGCGCGAGGGTTACCTCCGCGTGCGCTACTGCTCGCAGGCCCGCGCCATCGAGAACCAGTGCTATGTCGTCCTCTCCGGCAACGTCGGGAACCTGCCCGGCGTGAATAATTTCGATATCCAGTACGGGCAGAGCTGCATCCTCACGCCCAGCGACTTCCCCTTCGCGCGCGACGGCGTCGCCGCCGATTCCACGCCCAACATCGAGACCGTGCTGTTCGCGGACCTGCGCCTGGAGAACCTCGCCCGGGCGCGTAACTCCGGCGCCGTGCAGAACCTGAAGGACCGCCGCTACGATCTCTACGAAGTGCGCTGGGCGCGCAGCACGGAGCCGAAATGAGCGACGCGCCGGAGACGGAGGCGGTACCGGCCGCCTCGCCCCTCGAACGCCTTCGCGGCCATGCCTGGCTCTCACCCGCGCAGTGGCGGCGCCGGCTCCTGTTCTGGATCGGTGCGGTGCTGGTTGGCCTTGCCGCGGTGTTCTTCGCCAAGGCCGCGGATTTCGCCTTCGGACTGTTCCACGGCATCGCCTCGCATGGCTGGTGGGTGCCGCTGCTGGTGACTCCTGCCACGTTCGCCCTGCTCTGCTGGCTCACCCAGGGCGCCATGAAGGCCACCCGCGGCTCGGGCATTCCGCAGGCCATCGCGGCGCTCGAGGTAGAGGATGAAACCTTCCGCACCCGCCTGCTCTCGCTGAAGATCGCGGTGGGCAAGATGGCGCTCACGCTCGGCGCGCTGCTTGGCGGCGCTTCCGTCGGTCGCGAGGGGCCCACCGTGCACGTCGGCGCCGGCTTGCTGTATTCGCTGGGACGCCGCTTCGGATTCGACGAGCCGGCCGCCGCGGGCCGTTTCATCCTCGCCGGTTCCGCGGCGGGACTCGCGGCCGCGTTCAACACGCCTCTGGCGGGCGTCGTCTTCGCCATCGAGGAGATGTCCGGCACGTTCGAGCACCGGATGAGCGGCACCCTGCTCACCGCCGTGATCGTGGCCGGCGTCGTTTCCCTGGGCGTCGTGGGCAACTATGCCTATTTCGGCGAAATCGCCGCGGCGCTGCCGCTGGGCAGGGCCTGGATCGCCGTGTTGCTCACCGGCGTCGTCGGCGGCCTTGCCGGCGGGCTGTTCGCCCGCCTGATCCTCCCTTCGGCCCGGGGCTTCCGTGGCGTGATGGGTCGCCTGCGCGGGCGCAGCCCGATTGTGTTCGCCGCCGCCTGCGGCCTTGCGCTGGTCCTGCTCAGCCTGCTCAGCGCCAACGGACTCTATGGCACCGGCTATGGGCAGGCCCGCGACATCCTGCAAGGACACGACGACACCGGTCCCTATTTCGGCGTGCTGAAATTCCTCGGCAACATCGCCTCGTCATGGGCGGGCATTCCTGGCGGCATCTTCTCGCCGGCGCTCGCCGTCGGCGCCGGTCTCGGCGGCAACATCGCCCACCTGCTTCCGCAGGCGGACAGTTCCGCCGTGGTGCTCCTGGGCATGGCCGCCTACCTCGCGGGCGTCACCCAGTCGCCGCTCACGGCCGCCGTCATCTCGCTCGAACTCACGGCCAACCGGCAGATGGCGCTTCCGATCATGGCCGCCTGCCTGCTCGCCCGTGCCGTGTCGGCGTCGGTCTGTCGCGTGCCTGTCTATAAAGCGCTGGCCGATCAACTGGTGACCCAGTACGAAGAAGAATGCACGCGGCGGAACGCCTCCGCTGTCCAAGGAAACCCATGACCACCGATCCACGCTGGGACCACCTGCTCCTCGACGTCGGCCTCGCCACGCTCCTGGACAACGGGCAGCCGTACGGCGCCATCGAGCAAGGCGCCATCGGCTGGCGCGACGGGCGCATCGCCTTCGCCGGCCCGATGGCCGGGCTGGCCGGCGAGCCGCACGTCCTCGCCCGCCACGTCGAGTCCCTGCCGGGCGCCTGGGTGACGCCGGGTCTGATCGACTGCCATACCCACCTGGTGTTCGGCGGCGATCGCGCGCAGGAGTTCGAGCAACGCCTCGAAGGCGCCAGCTACGAAGAGATCGCGCGCGCCGGCGGCGGCATCGTCTCCAGCGTGCGCGCCACGCGCGCCGCCAGCGAGGACGACCTGCTGCGGCAATCGCTGCCGCGCGCGAAAGCCCTGCTTGCGGACGGCGTCACCACGCTCGAGATCAAGTCCGGTTACGGGCTGGAACCCGACGCCGAGCGGCGCATGCTTCGAGTGGCCAGGCGCATCGGGGAGGAATTGGGCGTGGAGGTGCGAACCACCTTCCTCGGCCTGCACGCCCTGCCGCCCGAATACGCCGGGCGGCGCGAGGACTACGTCGCGCTCGTGTGCGACATCATGCTGCCCTCCCTCGCCGGCGAGGACCTCGTCGACGCCGTGGATGCGTTCTGCGAAGGCATCGGCTTCAGCGCGGAGGAGACACAGCGATTGTTCGACAAGGCGATCTCGCTGGGCCTGCCGGTGAAGCTGCACGCCGAGCAATTGTCCGACCTCGGGGGCGCGTCGCTCGTGGCCCGCTACGGGGGCCTGTCCGCCGACCATCTCGAGTGGACCAGCGACGAAGGCGTCCGTGCCATGGCCGAGGCCGGCACCGTGGCGGTGCTCCTGCCCGGCGCTTACTACGCCCTGCGCGACACGCGGCCGCCCCCGGTCGAAGCGTTCCGGAAGCACGGCGTCGACATGGCGGTCGCCACGGACCTCAATCCCGGGACGTCGCCGCTGCTGTCGCTGCGCATGGCCATGGGCATGGCCTGCACGCTGTTCCGCCTCACGCCCGAGGAAGCCTTGCGCGGCGCGACGGTGAATGCCGCGCGTGCGCTCGGCCTCGACGACCGCGGCACGCTCGCGGCCGGCCAGCGCGCCGACCTCGCGGTCTGGAACGTCCAGCACCCGTCCGAACTGTGCTACTGGATCGGCGGCAACCTGCTCAGGGAAAGTTGGCTAGGCGGCGACCGCGTCGTTCCGTAGGGCAAATCCGAAGAATCTTTCCGAAAACTTCCATCGATCCCGCGGAATCAGCCGCATACCATTGTCGGCGCTTTGCCTGTCGCAAACGCTGAGGAAAATCGTTGAAGGTTTCATCGCCGTCCCCCGTGCGGGGACGCATTGCCGCGCGCCTCGCTGCCTGGGCGATCGTGGCCTGCGTGCTGGCCGCCTGCGCCGGACGCGAACAACAGCAGGAGGAACGTGCGAGGCGCGCGCGGCAGATGCGCGACGTGTCGCGCATGCTCGATGCCATGGAAACGGACAAGCCCGCTCCGTCGCAGGCCACGCCGTTCGTGATTGCGTCTGCCGGCGCGCCGGCCTCCGCAGCGCCAGTCGCGCCGGCCAGGGCGCCTGCGCCGGCGTCGGGGCAGCCTTCGATCTGGCCGCTCCTTGCCGTGCTGGCGATCGTCATATCCGGTGGACTCGCGATTCCGACGGCCGCAGCCGTCATGTGGCGGCGAAGGAAACGCGCCGCGCCGAGACCGGCCGAAGCGGCCTCCATCGCTACGTGTTTCGCCACGCCGCGCAGCGGGGACACGCAACGCCCCGCGCCACCCACCTGGACCTATCGCAGTTCATCCTTTGAGACCCCCGGTATCCATGTGCTGGCTGAGCCCGTCGACCTGCTGCCACCTGCCACTCCGGCGGGTCCGTCCGCGCGGCCGGCCGACTGGCAGGAGTGCGTGGCGGCGGCACGCACGCTTTCCCGGCGCGAAGCGGATGTCCTTCTCGCCGCGGCCGAGAACGAGGCGCTCGCCGCCCTAACGGACGCCGCCGAAGAAGCGCGGGCAGCGATCCTCGCGCAGCTTCTACGGATACGCCTCGCACGAGCGGAGAAGTGCTCTGGGGCCACGCGGCTGTTCGCGGTGCGCAACCTGCTTGCCGCGATCGCCGAAGATCCCGATGCGGACCGCGCGGCCGTCCTGGATGCACGCATCGATGCGCAGCTGGCCTGGGCCTCGTGGGTATTCGGGGAGGCTGTCGCGACGCGGCTCGCGGAGGCGGAAAGGCTTTGCGATCGGATGGCCGCCGGCGATGCTGCCGCGCGTGCACGTGCCGCCCGTCGGCGGGGCGAGGTCTGCCTGCGGCGCGCGCAGTTGCATAAGGCGCCGATGGCCTTACCGGAACTCGACCGCGCGCAAGCGCTCTTCGATCAGGCCCATGCGCAGGCCGCGGACGCTGAAACCGCGTTGCTGATCGCGCAGACCGCACTTCGACGGGCACGCCTCTCGGCTCCCGACGTCGCGGCGGAAGCGTGCTCCCACGCCCTCGTCCACGCCTTCCTTGCCGAGCAGGATCCTGCCTGCCGCACCGAAGCCCTTGCCTGCCGGCTCGACATCCAGCTGGTTTACGAATCGCAGCCCGAGCACGCCATGCGCCACGGCGTCATGGCATCGCTCGGACGCAGTCTCGAAGCCAGCGGGCCGCTGAGCCCGTCGGCACGCGTTGCCATCGCGGAGATGCACCTGCGCGAAGGCGACCACGCGAAAGCCGCGAGCCTGTGCGAGTCGATCTGGCGCGAAGGCCACGCCGAACGCCACGTGCTCGAGCTCTGGCGCAGCGCATGCCGGCGCTGGGCCGCCGCCGAAGGACAAGACGGGCGGGCGCTCGCGCAGTCGCAGCGCCGCCTCGCCATCGCACGCTCCACCCTCTGACCCTCGACCGTGAGTCCCCGCATGAAGATCTCCCATGGAACCCCCCAGCCGTTCTGGTCCACCCGTTACGGCATCGCCGCCGCGGTCGCCGCGGACAATGCGGTGGCCCGCTCCCTGCAGCTTTACGGCGAATGGGCCGAACACGAGACCATCCTGCTCAGCGGCCTGGTCGAAGAAGGCCAGACCGTGCTCGAGCTCGGCGGCGATTTCGCGGCGCACGCGCTGTGGATGGCGCAGGCCGTGGGTGCACAAGGCCAGGTGCACGTGGCGGAACCTCGCCGCATCCGCTTCCAGCAGGCCTGCGCGAACGTGGCGATCAACGGGCTGGACAACGTCTTCACCCATCCGGTGTGGCTGGGGCGAGGGAAGGGCAGCGCCTCCCTTTCCAGCCTGCTGCCCGCTACCGGTCCGGCGACGGACGAAAAGGTCCGTGTCGCCACGATCGACAGCCTGCGGCTGGAGGCCTTGCACCTGCTCAAGGTGAACCTGCCGCATGCACTGGTCGACGTGCTCGCGGGCGCGGGCGATACCATCCGCGCGCATCGCCCGCTGATCTACGCGCGCCTGTCCGGACTGGATGCGGCCGAGACGGAAGTCGACGCGATAAAGGCCCTCGGCTATCGCGCCTGGTCGCACGTGCCGTATCTGTTCAACAGCGAGAACCACGCAGGCGTCGAGAGGAACATCTTCCCTGGCATGGTCCAGCAGAACGTGATCGCCGCACCCGCGGACAGCCGTTTCGAGTTTCCAGAACGGCTGGAGCTCTAGGGCCTGTTCACACTGTTCGCATGGCCCGCGCCGGAGCGGACAGCATCGCGGCAAGTGCGTCGACGGCCGCCGACTGCTCGCTCCCGCGGCTGAACACCGCGATTTCAGTGTCGGGCAAGGCCGGCCAGCGACGTGACGGCTTGAGGATCTTCATGCCGGCACGTGCGAAGGATCGCGCCTGCGGCGTCACGCCGAGACCCGCGAGCACCGCTGCCTCGAGGCTGGCGAGGTTGCCGACGATGCAGGCAGCGACCCACGGCCGGCCGGCATCCTCAAGGGCGGCGAGCCCGGCATCGCGATAGGCGCAAGGTTCGCGCAGCAGGATCAGGGGTGCACTCCCGCCCTCGTCCTCGCGAAACGACGAGGCCGCCACCCATGCCATGGGCTCGCGCCACGCGACGCGGCCGCGCGATGCCGCCTCGCCGGCCCGACGCTGCGCGATCGCGACATCCAGCCGGCCCTCATCCAGGTCCTTGAGAAGGGCGATGCCCGGCCCCGTACTCAGTTCGATGCGCTGGCCCGGCTCCTCCGCGTTGAGTCTCGCCAGAAGCCCCGGCAAGCGGGAGGCGATGAGGTTTTCGGAAACGCCGAGACGCAGGATCGCCTCCGCATCGCTGCCCTGGATGCCATCGACGAAACGCTCGTAGTCGACGAGCAGCTTGCGCGCGCCTTCCAGCAGGGCGCCGCCACGCGGCGTGAGCCGCAGCCCGCGGCTGTTCCGTTCGAAGACCTTCCACCCGAGCTGCTCCTCGAGCCGGGCGATCTTCTGGCTCACCGCCGACTGGGTGCGATTGATCCGCCCCGCCGCCGCAGTGAAACCGCCCGTCTCCGCGACGGCGAGCAGGGCGCGGAGCTGGTCGATATCGATGTCGGGGCGGTGCTTATTCATTAGGAAATCTGATTGATCCACGCATTATATTCGTTTGCGTGATGGATTGCCACGCGCTTGAATGGAGCCCTTCTCCCAAGGGCTACCTCGATGACAAACCGTTCCGTAGAGATCGTCGAACACTTCTGGCGAACCGTCTGGATGGCGGGGGACCCGGATGCCGTGGACCGCCTCGTCGCAGAGGACTTCGCCATCACCTCCGGCGGCGTCCGCATCGAAGGCCGCGAGGCCTTCAAACAGTGGGTCGCCGCCTTCCTCGCGAGCATCGACGACTTCCGCCTCGAATCCGTGGAAACCTTTCAGAATCAGGCCGGTGACCGGGTCGCATCGCGCTGGAAGGTGAGCGGCCGCAACAACGGCTTCATGGGACTGGAGCCCTGCGGCACGCCGTTCGAGATGACCGGCACGGCGGTGTGGCACGTCCGCGAGGACGGCCTGCTCCAGCACAACTGGGTGGAGCGCAATGCGCTCGAGGTCTACCGGACCGTGGTGGCCGCTCGCGCGAACGCCTGAGGCCAGCAAACAAAAGCCCCGCCGGGGCGGGGCTTTCGAAACCGCGGAAGCGCCGGCTTACGCCGTGGCGCGGATCCGCTCGACGATCGCGTCGCCGAAGGTATCCGTGGTGCCGGTGCCGCCGACGTCGGGCGTGGTGCGGTCGCGGGCGTCCATCACGTCGCGGATGGCGCTGCGCAGGCGGGTCGCCTTCGCCACCATGTCGAGATGGTCGAGCATGTCGGCCGCGGCGAGCAGCAGCGCGCAGGGGTTGGCCTTCTTCTGGCCCGCGATGTCGGGAGCCGAGCCGTGCACGGCCTCGAAGATGGCCGCATCCTTGCCGATGTTCGCGCCCGGCGCGAGGCCCAGGCCACCGACGAGACCGGCGCAGAGGTCGGAGAGAATGTCGCCGAACAGGTTCGTGGTGACGATCACGTCGAACTGGTACGGATTCATCACCAGCTGCATGCAGGCGTTGTCGACGATCATCTCGCTGAATTCGAGATCGGTGTAGTCCTTCGCGACTTCACGCGCCACGTCGAGGAACAGGCCCGACGAGGTCTTCATGATGTTGGCCTTGTGCACGGCGGTGACCTTCTTGCGGCCCTTCTTGCGGGCCATCTCGAAGCCGTAGCGGCAGATCCGCTCCATGCCGGGGCGGGTGTTGCGGATGACCGACACGGCCACCTCATTCTCGCCTTCGCCTTCGCGCGTCTGGCCTTCCGCCATGTACGCGCCCATGGTGTTCTCGCGCACCGTGATGATGTCGATGTTCTCGTAGCGTGCCTTAGTGCCCGGGAAGCTGATCGCCGGGCGCACGTTCGCATAGAGGTCGAACTTGCGGCGCAGGGTGACGTTGATCGAGGTGAAGCCGCCGCCGATCGGCGTGGTCAGCGGTCCCTTCAGGGCCACCTTGTGCTTCTCGATGGCATCGAGCGTGGCCTGGGGCAGGAGGTCGCCATGCTTCTCGAGTGCCACCACGCCGGCGTCCACGTAGTCGTAGGTGAGGCCGCAATCGAGTGCGTCGAGGACGCGGATGGTCGCGTCCATGATCTCGGGGCCGATACCGTCGCCGGGAATCACGGCAATGGTCTTGCTCATGGGGATACTCCTGAAGGGAAGCGAAGCACGCGGATGTGTCGCGAGCGGGGAGAAAAATCGCCCAATTATCGGCGATCTACCCCGCTTCCTTCAAGGATCGCGCCGGTCAGGCAGCCGTATGGTCCGCACAGGCGGTGGCGTCGCCCGCCCCGGCCTCGCCTTCGAGGGAGTCCAGGAAATCGACGGCACGGCGCAGGTGCGGAATCACGATGGATCCGCCCACCACGAGGCCCACGCTGAATACCTCGAAGAATTCGTCGCGGTTCACACCGGCTTCCTTGCACTGGGCGACGTGGTAGCTGATGCAATCGTCGCAGCGCAGCACCATGGAGGCGACCAGGCCGAGCATCTCCTTGGTCTTCACGTCCAGCGCGCCTTCGCGGTACGTCTGGGTGTCCAGGGCGAAGAAGCGGCGCACCACCTGGTTGTCCTCGGCCAGGATCCGCTCGTTCATCCGCTTGCGGAACGCGGTGAATTCCTCCACGCGATCGCCGGCCATCAGTGCGTCGCCTCGAGGATTTCGGCCAGGCGGCCGCTGCGGTCCGCGGCGGCGAGGTCGTCGAATCCGCCGACATGGGTGCCGTTGATGAAGATCTGCGGCACGGTGCGGCGGCCGCCGCTCTTCTGCAGCATCACGTCGCGCTGGGCGTGGTCGAGGTCGATGCGCACCTCGTTCCAGGTCAGGCCCTTGGCCTTCAGCAGGTTCTTGGCCGCCACGCAGTACGGGCAGACCGCGGTCGAATAAATGGTGATGTCAGGGGTGGACATGCTGCAATTCTCGGCAGGAATGGGCGCTAGATGGCGTCCTGGAGAAGATTTTACAAGGTACGGCGAACCCGCGCCTCAAGGTACTGTCAAAGCTCTCCACTGCCCCCGCCGCAGGGAGGCAACCCGTCGTTTGGTGATGGTATCGTCGCTCGACCTATGCGCCCGCCCTTTCCCCGTCTCGCCCTCATCGCCGCCGCCGCCCTCGCGACCTTCGCCGCGGGCGCGCAGGACGCCGTCCGCCTGCCCGACCTGGGCAGCTCCGCCAACGCCCTGATCAGCCCGCGGGAGGCCGACCAGTACGGCGCGATGATGCTGCGCCAGATGCACGCGCTGGACATGACGGTGGACGACGCGCTGCTCGACCAGTACATCAACGACCTTGGCTACCGCCTGGTGGCCGCCAGCGACCGCCCGAAGGACCATTTTTCGTTCTTCATCGTGCGCGACGACCAGATCAACGCCTTCGCGGCGCCCGGCGGCTACATCGGCGTGAACGCGGGCCTGATCGACATCACCAGCAGCGAAAGCGAACTGGCCGGCGTTATCGCCCACGAAATCGGCCACATCACCCAGAACCACCTGTACCGGGCTTTCGAGGATTCGAAGAAGAACGCGCCGCTGATGGCCCTGGTGCTGCTGGGTGCGATCGCCGCGGGTGCGGGCGGGGGCGCGGGGGATGCCGCGCCGGCCGTGCTCATGGGCGGCCAGGGCCTGCTCTTGCAGCGGCAGATCAACTTCACCCGCAAGGACGAGGTCGAGGCCGACCGGGTCGGCATCCAGACCCTCGCCAACGCCGGATTCGATCCGGAGGCCATGGCGGGCTTCTTCGGCCGCATGCAGGACACCATGCGGGTGGGCGAGGGAGAGGAAGCCCTCCCCGCCCTGCTGCAGACCCACCCGGTGACCCTGGCCCGCATCAGCGATGCGAAGGCCCGGGCGCGCGTGCTCGAGGAGCGGCAGGCGAACAAGCCGCGGCTGCCCACCATCGACAAGACCACCTGGGAAAAGAGCACGGCACCGGTGCTGTTCGTCAAAGACCCTACCTCGCTGGTCACGACAGGCGCGAAGGTCCCCAAGGACAGCGTCGGCGACACGTATGCGCTGATGCGCGAGCGCGTGCGCGTGCTCTCCGGCGACGCCCGCAAGCTCACCGGCTACTACGCGACGAACCTGAAGCGGAAGGACTTCGACACCGCGGCCAACCGTTATGGCTACGCCCTTGCCCTCATCCGGAGCGACCAGGGCGCACAGGCCGTGGAGCAACTCCAGCCCCTCCTGGCCAGCCAGCCGGGCAACGTGGTGGTCCGCCTGGCCATGGCCGACGCGTACGAGGATGCAGGGCGCCACGGCGATGCCATGGCGATCTACAAGGCCTTGCACGACAACTCCCCGCGGAACCGTGCCGTGGCATTGGGTTATGCGCGCGCGCTGGCCAACAGCGGCCGGACCGAGGACGCGCGTACCGCGGCGTCCATGCTCCGGCCCATGCTGGACGACAGCGACGATCCGGAGATCTACCGTACCTTCGCTCGCGCCAGCGAGCGCTCCGGCGACAGCGTGCGCGCCGCCGAGGCCTATGCCGACAGCGCCTACCTCGCCGGACGGCCGTTCGATGCCATGGAGCAATTGCGCCGCCTGCTGAAGCGGGACGACCTGGATTATTACCAGCGTTCCCGCATCCAGGCCCGGATCAGCGACCTGACCCCGCTCCTGCTGGAGCTGCGCAAGCGCCGGGTGACCACCGACGACAATCCGGACGGCCGCAGCCAGTAGCGGCGGACCCGGCGCGGCCGCCCAGGCCCTAATGTGACGATTGTCATTGCGGTGTAACACAGCGGGGCTGCAATATGACCGTCATAGCCAACGAGCGGTCACAGCGTGCATAAGCGCATCCTTATCGTGGAAGACGAAGCTTCGATACGCGACATGGTCGCCTTCGCCCTTCGCAAGGCAGGCATGGACGCGGCTCACGCCGCCGATGCCCGCGCCGCCCAGATGGCCATCTCGGAACGGGTGCCCGACCTGATCCTGCTCGACTGGATGCTTCCCGGCACCAGCGGGCTGGAGCTGGCCCGGCGGCTCCGCCGCGAGGAACTCTCGCGGGAGATCCCGATCATCATGCTCACCGCCCGCGGCGAGGAAATGGACCGCGTGAACGGCCTGGAAGCCGGCGTCGACGATTACGTCATCAAGCCCTTCTCCACCCGCGAACTCATCGCCCGGATCAAGGCGGTGCTCCGCCGCAGCCAGGGCGACGACGGCTCCGGCGTGGTGGAACTGGGCGGGCTGCGCATCGATGGCCCCGCGCATCGCGTGTTCGCGGGCGAGGACGCGGTGCCCATCGGACCGACCGAATACCGCCTGCTCTTCTTCTTCATGACCCATCCGGAACGCGTGTACTCGCGCGCCCAGCTGCTCGATCACGTGTGGGGCGGCAGCGTGTACGTGGAGGAGCGCACCGTCGACGTGCACATCCGCCGCCTGCGCAAGACCCTGGAACCGTGGAAGCTCGACGACATGGTCCAGACCGTTCGCGGCGCCGGCTACCGGTTCTCCTCGAACACCTAGGTTTTCCGGGCCCAGGCGCGCTATGGTGGGTCACACCAGACCACCGTCACCGGCCCCACGCATGCCCGATCGCTTCGTCACCACCTGGCGACTTCCCGCCGTATGCGCCGCGGCGCTGATCGCGGGCGCCGGCGCCGGTTTCCTGGTGGGCGCGACCCTCCCCGTCATCGCCACGGTCGCCGTAGCGGAAACCGTCGTGCTGTTGTCTTTGTTCTGTCATAAGACGCGGCCAATGTTGCAATCGCCCGCCACGCCCCACCCTGAGCATGACCGTCTGATGACTCGTACCCGCCGTATCGCCTCACGCCTGCGCGACCTGCGCAGCGCGGCCGGAACCCTGCCGGACGCCGTGGTCCTCCTCGACCACGGCCTGCACGTGCGCTGGTTCAACCATGCGGCGGAAGACCTCCTCGGTTTGAAGCGCCCGCGCGACCGCGGCCGCGCCATCGCCGAACTGCTGCGCAATTCGGAACTGGCCGAATGGCTCGCCGACGGCGGTCGCGAACCGCTCAACGAGGTCACCGCACCCGGCCATCCCAACCGGCACGTGACCGCCACCCTGCTCCCCTTCGGCAGCCGGCAGCGGCTCCTGCTCGTACGCGACACCAGCCACCTCACCCGTCTCGAACAGATCCGCCGTGACTTCGTGGCGAACGTGTCGCACGAACTGCGCACGCCGCTGACCGTGATCCATGGATACCTGGAACTGCTCGATCCGGAAGACGTGCCCGAGCTGGCACCCGTGCTGGACGAGATGCGCGCGCAGTCCAAGCGCATGGGCCAGATCGTGGAAGACCTGCTGACGCTGTCGCGCCTGGAAACGCAGGATCACGTGGCCGAGGAACACGTGCAGATGTCGCCCCTGCTGGCCAGCCTGCGCAAGGAGGCGGAAGCGCTCAGCCAGGGCCGGCACACCATTTCGCTGGACATCGCCACCTCGTTCGACCTGCTCGGTTCGCCGAAGGACCTGCACAGCGCGTTCTCCAACCTCGTGAGCAATGCCGTGCGCTATACGCCCACCGGCGGCCGCATCGCGATCCGCTGGGCGGCCGTCGAAGGCGGTGCGCGCTTCTCGGTGCAGGATTCCGGCTTCGGCATTCCCGCCGCGCACATCGCCCGGCTCACCGAGCGCTTCTATCGCGTCTCCTCCAGCCGCTCGCGCGATTCGGGCGGCACCGGGCTGGGCCTGTCGATCGTGAAGCACGTGCTGAACCTGCACCAGGCGCGCCTGGCGATCGAAAGCGAGCCCGGCAAGGGTTCCACCTTCGCCTGTGTCTTCGGCAGCGAGCGCCTGCTGGACGGCACGCGGATCCAGGAAGCCGCGGGGCTCCATCCCTGATGGCTTGCTGCGTCGCCGCTTTCCGGCATGATCGCCGATGAGCCACCATCGGGCGTCGCGAGCGGAACAGTGGAAGGCATGAGCAAGACCGTTGACCTCGGCAACCCCGAGCTGTACATCAACCGCGAACTGGCGGCGCTGGAATTCAATTTCCGCGTACTCGCCCAGGCGCGCGACCCCGACGTACCCGTGCTGGAGCGCCTGCGCTACCTCACCATCGTCAACAACAACCTCGACGAATACTTCGAGGTGCGCGTGGCCGTGCTCAAGCACAAGCACGCGCTGGGCGCGGCCGTGCCGGGCGCCGACGGGCTCTCCTCCAGCGAGATCCTCGCCCGCATCCGCGAGCGCACGCTGGAACTGGTGGCCGAGATCTTCGCCACGTGGCGCGAGGAGTTGCTTCCCGCGCTCGAGGGGGAAGGTATCCGCTTCCTCACCCGCGACGGCTGGAGCGACAAGCAGCGCCGCTGGCTGCAGGGCTACTTCCAGAACGAGATCATGCCGGTGCTCTCCCCGCTCGGGCTCGATCCCGCGCATCCGTTCCCGCGCATCCTCAACAAGACGCTGAACCTCGCCGTGGTCCTGAAGGGCCGCGACGCGTTCGGACGCGAAGGGCACATGGCCCTGGTCCGGGCGCCGCGCTCGCTGCCGCGGATCATCCACCTCCCGGCCGAGGTGTCCGGGGGCGACGGCGACTTCGTGTTCCTTGCCGAGGTACTGCAAGCCTTCGGCGACGAGATCTTTCCGGGTTTCCAGGTGTGCGCCACCTACCAGTTCCGCGTCACGCGCAACAGCGAGCTGGTGGTCGAGGAAGCCGAGGTGGAGAACCTGGCCCGCGCGCTGAGCGAGGAACTCGCCGGACGCGGCTATGCGCGCCCCGTCCGCCTCGAGGTCGGTGCCGACTGCCCGCGCGCGATCACCGAGATGCTGATCGCGAATTTCGACCTAGAGGAAGCGGACGTCTATCGTTGCGACGGTCCGGTGAACATCATCCGCGCGGGCCTGATCTACGACCAGGTGGATCGTCCGGAACTGAAGTTCCCGCGCTTCACGCCACGCCTGTCGCCCGCCTTCGAGAAAGGCGTGAACGAGTTCGACGTGCTCGGTACGCGCGACGTGCTGTTGCACCACCCGTACGAATCCTTCGCCTCGGTCGTCGAGCTGCTGCGCCGTGCCGTGGACGATCCGGGCGTGCTCGCCATCAAGCAGACCTTGTACCGCGCGGGCAAGGATTCGCCGCTGGTGGACCTGCTGGTGGAAGCCGCGCGCAACGGCAAGGACGTCACCGTGGTGATCGAGCTGCGCGCGCGCTTCGACGAGGAAGCCAACATCGGCCTCGCCAACCGGCTGCAGGAGGCCGGCGTGCAGGTGGTCTATGGCGTGGTCGGCTACAAGACCCACGCCAAGATGCTGCTGATCGTTCGCCGGGAAGGCGGCGGCCTGCGGCGTTACGTGCACCTTTCGACCGGCAACTACCACCAGGGCAACAGCCGCGGCTACACCGACATCGGCCTGATGACGGCGGATCCGGAAATCGGCGAAGACATCCACAAGGTGTTCCAGCAACTCTCGGGCCTCGGTCCGATGATCCAGCTGAAACGCCTGTTGCATTCGCCGTTCACGCTGTACTCCAGCGTGATGGCCAAGATCGAGCGCGAGACGGAGCACGCGCGCAACGGCCGGCCCGGGCGCATCGTCGCCAAGCTCAACGCGCTGAACGAAGCCCACGTGGTCGAGGCGCTCTACCGCGCGTCGATGGCCGGCGTGCAGATCGACCTGATCATCCGTGGCGCGTGCACCTTGCGTCCGGGCATCCGCGGCGTGTCCGAGAACATCCGGGTCCGCTCCATCGTCGGGCGTTTCCTCGAGCACAGCCGCGTGTACTGGTTCGGCAACGACGGCGCGCCCGAGCTGTACTGCGCCAGCGCCGACTGGATGGAACGCAACCTCATGCGCCGCATCGAGGTGGGCGTGCCGATCCTGCAGCCCGAACTCGCCCGGCGCGTGTACGACGAGACGCTGGACAACTACCTGCGCGACAACACGCAGGCATGGATCCTCGGCAGCGATGGCCGCTACACGCGCAGCCATCCGGCCAGGGGCGAAGCGCCGCACGCGGCGCAGCAGGCCCTGCTCGCGGCTTACAGCGGGTGAAGCGGCGCATCCTCCTCCTGTCCGTGTCCGCCGGCGCGGGGCACGTGCGCGCCGCGCAGGCACTGGAAGCCGTGGTGAACGCCCTGGCGGAGGATGGACGCGCGGTGGAGGCGCGCCACCTGGACGTGATGGACTACGTTCCATCGAGTTTCCGGCGCATCTACGCCGACTTCTACCTGCGCCTGATCACCCGTCATCCCCAGCTGTGGGGCATGCTCTACCGCATTACCGACGACGTCCGCCCGGACGCGCTCACCCAGCGCATGCGCCGGACGATCGAGCGGCTGCATACGCGACGCCTCCGCGCCGCCATCGCGCAGTTCGCGCCGGACGCCATCGTCTGCACGCACTTCCTCCCGGCCGAGTTGCTCGCGCGACAGATCCGCAAGGAACGCATCGATGTACCGGTGTGGCTGCAGGTCACCGACTTCGACCTGCATCGCATGTGGGTGATTCCAGGGATGACGGGCTATCTCGCGGCCAGCCCGGAAATCGCACAGCGCATGCGCGCGGTCGGCCTGCCGCCGGAACGCGTGCACACGACCGGCATCCCCGTGATGCCTGCGTTCGCCGGCCCGCATGACCGCCGCGCGCTGTCGATGGAATTCGGCATCGATCCCGGCCGCCCCGCCTACCTGGTCATGGGCGGCGGTGCAGGCGTCGGCGGGCTGGACGTCCTGGCCGACGCCCTGCTTTCGAGCACCGACGGCTTCCAGCTGGTCGTGCTCGCCGGCCGCAACGCCGCGATGCTCGAGCGCTTGCGCATGCTCGCGGCGTCCCGCTATCCCGGCCGCCTTTTTCCCCAGGGTTACACCCAGCATGTCGATCGCCTCATGGCCTGCTGCGACCTCGCGATAACGAAACCGGGCGGCCTCACCGCCTCCGAATGCCTCGCCATGGGCCTGCCCATGATCGTCAACGCGCCCATCCCGGGGCAGGAAGAACGTAATGCCGACTACCTCATGGAACAGGGCGCGGCATGGAAGGCGATCGACGCCGTATCACTCGCCTGGCGGATCGGCCAGCTCCAGGCGCAGCCGGCGCGGCTGTCTGCCATGGCGGGGAACGCGCGGGCCATCGGGCGTCCGCATGCGGCGCGCCAGGTGATCGATACCGTGCTCGACCAGTTGGACGGTGCATGAGCCATTCGCCGCGCCGGCGTGTCACCGCCCTCGTGGCGACCGCCCTTTTCACGCTCCTCCTCGCCTTCTGCTTCGCCCATGTCGAGATCGAGATCGAGGGTCCGCACGGCTGGGCGACCAGTCTTCCCACCTGGCGCATCGAGAACCACTGGCTGCTCGACCTGCTCTGGGGCGGACGGCCGATGACCGGCTACCACGCGTGGGTCTTCCCATTCATCGCCCTGTTCTTCCATTTCCCGATGGTGTTCCGGGGATTCTGGAGCTGGCGTGCGCAGGTGCGCGCCATCGCGTGCGTGATGCTGTTCTGGGTCGCCGAGGACGGGCTCTGGTTCGTGCTCAATCCGGCGTTCGGACTGGCGCGGTTCAACCCGGCAAACGTGCCGTGGCACAGGCACTGGTGGGGACCGGCGCCGACGGATTACTGGGTGTTCGGCTTCCTCTGTATCATCCTGTTCGTGCTTTCAGCCCTGCCGAAGCCGAAAATCTCGCTCGTAGGAGCGCGCCCTGCGCGCGACAGCTTTTCGCGATAGGGCAGCAGTGCCGGTTGCTCCTCGCGAAAAGCGGTCGCGCGCAGGGCGCGCTCCTACACTGCTTGTTCGATGCGTGTCAGAATTCTTCTCAATGGCCACCTCAGGTAAATCGCAGATCAACGAAGGCGAATTGCTCGCCGCCGTCGACCTCGGGTCCAACAGCTTCCACATGGTGGTGGCGCGCTACGAGCACGGCGAGCCCCGCGTCATCGACCGGCTGCGCGATTCCGTGCGCATGGCGGTAGGTCTGCGGCCTGACGGTACGCTCGATGCCAGCCATCGCGCTGCCGCGCTCGCCAGCCTTGCCCGCTTCGGACAGCGCATCGCTGGCATCCCTGCCTTGCACGTGCGTGCCGTGGCGACCAACACGGTACGCCGGCTGGCCTCACCGCACGCGTTCCTGTCGGCCGCCGAAGCGGCATTGGGACATCCGGTCGAGATCGTCTCCGGCCGCGAGGAAGGCCGCCTGATCTTCCTCGGCGCGGCGCACGACCTGCCCGCATCGCGCGATCATCGCCTGGTGATCGACATCGGCGGCGGCAGCACCGAATTCATCGTCGGCCGCGGCACCTCGCCGATCCTCACCGAAAGCGTGCAGGTGGGCTGCATCGCCAGCACGCTGCGCTTCTTTCCCGGCGGCAAGATCACGCGCAAGCGCTGGCTGCGCGCGCGACGCGAGATCGGCGTGTTGCTCCAGCAGTTCTCCGAGGATTACCGCGAAGCAGGCTGGGCCGATGCCTACGGCTCCTCGGGCACGGCGAAGGCGATCGGCGCCGTGGTGAGGGCCATGAAGCTCTCGGACGACGGCATCACGCCGGAGTCGCTGGCGGCCGTACGCGAAGCGCTGATCGAACAGGGTTCGTCCGACGTGCTGAAACTGCCCGGTCTGGCCGAGGACCGCGCGCCCGTCTTCGCCGGCGGTGTCGCCATCTTCGAGGCGGCCTTCGACGCGCTGGGCATCGAACGCCTGCGCGTATCGGAAAGCTCCATGCGCGAAGGCCTGCTCTGGGACCTCATCGGCCGTTCCGCGGGTACCGACCCGCGCATGGCGAGCATCGACTCCCTGGCCAACCGCTATGGCGTAGATCGCGCGCAGGCGCGCCGGGTGGAAACTACGGCTCTCGCCATCTTCGACCAGCTGGCGAAGGTCTGGAAGCTCGACCATGACGCGCGCGAGTGGCTCTCGTGGGCCGCCCGCGTGCACGAACTCGGCCTCGCCATCGCCCACAGCCAGCACCACCGTCACGGCGGATACATCCTGCGCAACGCCGACCTCGCCGGCTTTTCGCGGCAGGAGCAGCAATTACTTGCGGCCATCGTGGAGTCGCACCGGCGCAAACCGGAAAAATCCGTCATCTCGGCGCTGCCCGCACGCTATCGCATGCTGGCCCGCCACATCACGGCGATCCTGCGCCTGAGCGTGCTGTTCCGTCGCGCCCGGCGCGCCGAGGCCTTGCCGCGTATCCGCGTCGTCGCCACGCGCCAGCGCCTGCGCCTCTCGCTGCCAGCGGACTGGCTCGACCAGCATCCGCTGACCGAAGCGGACCTCGAGCAAGAGCGCGAGCCGTTGGGGGAACTGGGCCTGGAGCTCGAGATCGTCACCGAATGAGCGGGAGCCGCACGCCAAACGGGCGTATCATGCGGGGAATGTTCCACCGTCACGACCGGTCACCCATGCTCAGAGCCGTCCTCGCCAGCGCCCTCCTCGTCCTGCCTGCGGTCTCCCTCGCGCAGGCGGCCAAGCCGGCGGCCCAACCTCCCGCCGCCGTCGAGCACCCTCGGGTGGTCATGCACACGAGCCAGGGCGAGTTCACCCTCGAGCTGTTCCCGGAAAAGGCGCCCAAGAGCGTCGCCAACTTCCTCCAGTACGTGCGCGACGGGTTTTACGCCGGCACGGTGTTCCATCGCGTGGTGAACGGTTACATGGTGCAGGGCGGCCTCTACAGCCGCGACCTCACCCAGCGGCGCACCCGCGCGGCCATTCCCAGCGAGGCCGACAATGGCCTGTCCAACCTGCGCGGCACGGTGGCCGTGGCGCGCGGCACGGACCCGAACTCGGGCACGTCGCAGTTCTTCGTGAACCTCGTCGATAACCGCCGCCTCGACTATGTGGGCAACCAGAGCAGCCTCACCTGGGGCTTCGCGGTGTTCGGCAAGGTCGTTTCCGGCATGGACACGATCGACAAGATCGCCGCCCTGCCCACGCGTGCGCAGGGCCCCTTCGTCGGCGACGTGCCGAATCCGCTGGTGGTCATCGAGTCGGCCAACGTCGTCGGCGAGGAAAAGGCCACGCCCGCGCCTGCTTCCAGTGCTGCGCCAGCCGCTGCCGCCAAGGTGCCGGTGAAGGCACCCGCGAAGAAAAAGCCCGACGCATCCTCGAAGCCGGCATGAGCACGCTCTTCATCGCCGACCTGCATCTCGATGATGCACGGCCGGACATCACCGCGCTGTTCGAACGCTTCCTGGCCTCGGACGAAGCCCGTTCCGCGAGCGCGTTCTACATCCTCGGCGATCTCGTGGAAGCATGGATCGGCGACGACGACGACGCCGAACTGCCGGAACGCATCGCCACCGCGACACGCGGCCTGCGCGACGCGGGCGTGCCGGTGTACTTCATGGTCGGCAACCGCGACTTCCTGCTCGGGCCGGCGTTCGCCGGACGCGCCGGGATGACGCTGCTCGACGACGGTACCGTGCATACCATCGAAGGTGTGCCCACCCTGCTGATGCACGGCGACGTGCTCTGCACCGACGACGTCGAATACCAGGCGGTGCGTGCGCAGGTGCGTACCGAGGCATGGAAGGCGCAGATCCTCGCCATGTCTCTGGATGCCCGCCGTGCGTTCGCGGCGAAGGCCCGCAACGACAGCAAGGCCCGCACGGGCCGTGTCGACGAAACGATCATGGACGTCAACCAGGGCGCCGTGGAAGACGCCATGCGTCGCGCTGGCGTAAGTCGCCTGGTACACGGGCACACCCATCGCCCGGCGATCCACGACTTCACCCTCGACGGCGGGAACGCGCAGCGCATCGTGCTTGGCGACTGGTACGACCACGGCTCGGTGCTGTCGATCGACGGCAACCGCGTCGACCTCCGCGGCCTGTAGGAGCGCGCCTTGCGCGCGACGGCTTTTAGCGAAGAGCAACAGGCCCTGTGGCTCACCGCCTCAAAAAATGTCGCGCGCAAGGCGCGCTCCTACCCGCCCAGGGTTCCCAGCCAGGTCAGCTCGGATTCGGAGAACCCTGCCGCGCGGCGCGCGTCGAGATTGAACGGTCCGCGCAGCGAGTTGTTCATGTAATCGGCGAGGAGCTGCGCGAAGGTGGCTTCCGGATCGATGCCGTCGCGCGCGCAGCACCAGTGGAACCAGCGCGTTCCCGCCGCCACGTGGGCCACTTCCTCGCGCAGGATCACTTCGAGGATCGCCACCGTACGCTCGTCGCCCTGGCGGCGCAGGCGCTCCATCATCCCGGGTGTCACGTCGAGACCGCGCGCCTCGAGCACGCGCGGCACGAGGGCCATGCGTGCGGTGTCGCTGTGCGCGGTTTTCTCCGCCATTTCCCAAAGGCCGTTGTGCGCATCGAAGTCGCCGTAGGCGTGGCCAAGTTCGGCGAGGCGGCCGGACAACAGCGTGAAATGGCGGGCTTCGTCGTTGGCGCACGAGGCCCAGTCCCGATAGTACGCAGCGGGCTTGCCGCGGAAGCGGTACACGGCATCCCATGCAAGGTCGATGGCATTGAACTCGATATGCGCGATGGCGTGCACCAGCGCCGCCCGCCCTGCTTCGGTACCGAGGCCGCGTTGCGCAAGCTCGCGCGCGGGCACGAGACGTGGACGCCCGGGACGCCCCGGCAGGCCGATCGGCAATGGAGGCGGCGAGGAAGGATCCGGCGCGACGCTGCCCGCTTCCAGCGCGGCCCACGTGTCGAACGTGAGCCGCACCTTCTCGACCGGATCGGTCGCGTCGAGGCAGCGACGGGCGGCGGCGTGCAGGTCGTTCATGGCAACACGGCGCTGTAGGAGCGCGCCCTGCGCGCGACAGTTTTTCGCGCAGAGCAACAGGCCCTGCTGCCTACCCGCGAAAAGCTGTCGCGCGCAGGGCGCGCTCCTGCCCCAGCTGTCACGCGCTGCGGCGTTCGTTCTTTGCGGCATCCGAACGCAGCGCTTCCTGCTGCTCGAGGAAGCGCGCGTCCACGCCGGTGACGTACTCGCCGGAGAAGCACGAGGTGTCGAACTGGCGCAGGTCCTCGTTGCCGTCGGCCACCGCCCAGATCAGATCCTCGAGATCCTGGTACACCAGCCAGTCGGCACCGAGCGCCTTTTCCACTTCCTGCACCGTGCGGCCGGCCGCGATCAGCTCCGAGGCCGCCGGCATGTCGATGCCGTAGATGTTCGGATAACGCACCGGCGGCGCGGCCGAGGCGAAATAGACATTCTTGGCGCCGGCGTCGCGGGCCATCTGGATGATCTGCCGCGACGTGGTACCGCGAACGATCGAATCGTCCACCAGCAGCACGTTCTTCTTGCGGAACTCGAGGTCGATGGCGTTGAGCTTGCGGCGCACGGATTTCACGCGCTCACCCTGCCCCGGCATGATGAAGGTGCGGCCGATGTAACGGTTCTTTACCAGGCCCTCGCGCATCGGCACGCCCAGCGCCTGCGCCAGCGAGCTGGCCGCGGTGCGCGAGGTGTCCGGAATCGGGATGACCGCGTCGATGCCGTGGTCCGGGCCACGTTCGCGCAGGATCTTCTCGGCGAGCTTCTCGCCCATGCGCAGGCGCGCCTTGTAGACCGAGACATCCTCGATCATCGAATCCGGGCGCGCGAGGTACACGTATTCGAAGATGCACGGCGCATGCACCGCGCCCTCGGCGCACTGCCGCGAGAGCAGCTCGCCGCCCTCGGTGACGATCACCGCCTCGCCCGGCGCGACGTCGCGCAGGCGCTTGAAGCCGAGCACGTCGAGGGCCACCGATTCCGAGGCGATCGCGTATTCGCGGCCTTCCGCGGTGACGCGCTCGCCGAGCACCAGCGGGCGGATGCCGTTCGGATCGCGGAAAGCGATGAGACCGTAGCCCAGCACCAGCGCGATGCAGGCGTAACCGCCGCGGGCGCGCGCGTGGACGCGCGATACGGCCTTGAAGACGTGCTCGTGGGTGAGGTCGCCGCGGTCCTCGACCTGCAGCTCGTGCGCGAGCACGTTGAGCAGCACTTCGGAATCGGAGTCGGTGTCGATGTGGCGGCGATCGTCCTCGAACATCTCCTTGCGCAGGGTCTCGGTGTTCACGAGGTTGCCGTTATGCGCGAAGGCGATGCCGTACGGCGAATTCACGTAGAACGGCTGCGCCTCTTCGGTGCCTTCCGAACCCGCGGTGGGATAGCGGCAATGGCCGATGCCGATGCGGCCGCGCAGCTTGCTCACGCCGGCCGAGTTGAAGACGTCGCGAACCAGCCCATTGCCCTTGTGCAGGCGCAGGCGCGCGCCATCCACGGTGGCGATGCCGGCGGCATCCTGCCCGCGATGTTGCAGGACGGTCAGGCCGTCATACAGGGCCGATGCCACTTCCGTGGTACCGACGATGCCGATGATTCCGCACATGGTCTTGCCTTCTACGAAGAGGCCGCCGTGGTCGCGGCGGCGGGGTGAGCGTTCTGTTCTTGCGTGGGCCGCGCGGGTATCGTCAGGTCGCGCAGTTTCATCAATTCTTCCCGCGTGGGCAGTTTCACGTCGGGCAGTTTCACGTCCTTCAGTGCCGCAGGCGGATGCAGGTACTCGCGCACGTTCGCCGGCACCTGCTGACCCAGCCACGCCGCCGGTGCCGCGAACTGCGGCAGCATCTTCGACTCACGCCACAACGGCTCGTTCGGCAGCGGGGTGAAACCGAGCAGGAACACCACGCCGCTGACGATCAGCACGCCGCGTGCGAGACCGAAGATCATCCCGAACAGGCGATCCACGCCGCCCAGCCCCGTTCCCGAGACCAGGCGCGAAATCAGGAAGCGGAACACCGCCCCCACCAGCAGCACCGTGATGAAGCAGAGTCCGTAACCGAGGGCGATCCGTGCCATCGGCGACGAAACGCTGCCTTCGAAATACCGCGCGACCGCCGGACCGAACAGCCAGGCCAGCCAGAACGCCGCCACCCAGATCGCCAGCGACAGCACCTCCGAGATGAGGCCGCGCGCCAAGCCGATCAAGACCGACACGAACAGCACGGCAAGGATGACGTAGTCGGCCCAGTTCACTCGCTACTCCCCGGCTTGGCGACGGTTGGCAGGTCCGGCCCCTCAGGGCGCCGACACGACGACACCGTCGAGACCGACCTTGGCCTTGATCTGGTCCTTGAGGCGGACCGCGTCGTCGCGCTGGGTCTGCGGCCCGGCGCGCACGCGCCAGAGCTTCGCGCCGCCGCTGGACGCGATGCTGTCCACATAACCGGGGATGCCCGCGCCGCGCAGCCTGTCGCGCAGCCGCGTGGCCTCGGCCTCGTTGCTCACCGCCGCGACCTGGACGGCGAAGCCCCCGGCGCGCGGCGGGGCGGCGGGCGCCGCGGCCGGCACGGTGGCCGGGACGGCCGCGGGCGCCTTCGGGGTCGCAGCCGGGCGCGAGGACGCGGGGACGTCCGCGGTCTGTGCCTCGGCCTTGGTGGAAAGCGTGGCGGGCGCACCCGGCACCGCGGCGACGATCTTCAGGCGGGCCGCCTCGGCGGCCGCCCGTGTCTCGAACGGACCTGCGCTGACCCGGGTCAGCGCCTTGCCAGCCTGGTTGGTGGCCGCGGTGCTGACCGGATAACCCAGCGCCTTCACCTTCTGGACCAGCGCGTCGGCCTTGCTGCGGTCGGCATAGGCACTGAGATTGATGCTGTAGCTGCCGCGGGCTGCCGTGCCGGGGGGCAAGGCCGGCGCCTTGGCTACCGGGGCGGCCGGCGTGGCCGCTGCAGGAGCGGGTTTCGGTGCAGCCGCGGCAGGCCTGCTCGCCGCGGGAGCGTTGGCGAAGTCCTCGGGGAGCGCGTCGGCAGGCTTGCGCGACGCGATGTCCACCGAGGCGAGGCGGCTGCCGTTGCCTGGGATGACCGTGGCCGGCGCCGGCGCCGGCGCGGCGGGCTGCGCCGGGGGCGTGTTCGCGGCGGGAGCGCCCGTGGGCGCCACAGGGGTACCAGCCGGTGCGACGTCGAGGGTGCGCGTCTGCAGTTCACGGTCCGGTGCCGGCGGAATGGCGAGGCTCACGGTCTGGTCCGTGTCGGTCTTCGGCGGCGTGCTGGAGAAGAACATCGGCACGAACAGCACCAACAGAGCGATCAGGACGGCGGCACCCAGCAGGCGTGTTTTCAAGGAAAGCTCCAGACGACCGGCGCAATGCGAATCGCGGCGATTATAACCGGCAATGGGTCCGCCCCGCGCTTTGTGCGGGAGCCGCTTCAGCGGCGATAAGGGCTTTCCTGACCCAAGGCAGCGCTCGCAACGAAGAACGAGCCGAACAACAGCACGGTATCGTCGTCGCCCGCCGCCTCGCGCGCCGCGGCCCAGGCTTCGGCGACGCCGGGATAAGAGGAGGCGGCGGCGCCGGGCAGCGCGGCGGCGAGCATGGCCGCCAACGCGTCAGCCCCCAATCCGCGGGGGGTGTCCCGGTCCAGCCCCGCGAGGAACCATCGGTCGACCCGGCGGCCCATCGCCTCGACGACGCCGGCCACGTCCTTGTCCGCGAGGGCGCCGTAGACGGCGAACACGCGGCCGGTGGCCGGTTGCGCATCCAGCCATGCCGCGAGCGCGCGCGCGGCCTGCGGGTTGTGGCCCACGTCGACAAGGGTGCGCGGGCGGTCGGCGATGCGCTGCAGCCGGCCCGGGACGTGAACGGCGGACAAGGCCGAACGGATGGCCGCCGGCGAAACATCGAGCCTTGCTCCAAGAGCGTGGATGGCGGCAATAGCCGTCGCGGCGTTGGCAAGTTGCACGGGGGCGGCGAGCGCGGGCAGCGGAAGCTCGAAGGATGTACCGTCGCGATGTTCCCACCGCCACATGTCTTCCGCGACTTGTGTAGGAGCGCGCCCTGCGCGCGACATGTTTTGGGGCCAGGCGTTGGAGCTGGCGCGCAAGGGTTCGGACTGAGGCGAAAGGCTGTCGCGCGCGGGGCGCGCTCCTACAGGAATGTAGGCTTCGCCTGCCTTTATGATCTCGGCGCCGATGGCTCGCAGCGCATCCAGCAGGCCTTGCGGCGGATTGGGCTCGCCGACGATCACCGGCCGCCCTGCCCTGGCGATACCCGCCTTCTCGCGGCCGATGCTGTCGCGGTCGCTGCCCAGCCAGTCCTGGTGGTCGAGGTCGACGGTCGTCACGACGGCGACGTCGGCATCGACGATGTTGACGGCGTCCAGCCTCCCGCCGAGACCGACCTCGAGGATGGCCACGTCGAGCGACGCCCGCGCCATCAGGTCCAGCGCCGCCAGGGTGCCGAACTCGAAATAGGTCTGCGGAATCGCGCCGCGCGCGGCCTCGATGCGCTCGAACGAGGCGACCAGCGCCTCGTCCGCCGCGTCCTGGCCGTCGATCCGGATCCGCTCGTTATAGCGGAGCAGGTGCGGCGAGGTGTAGCACCCCGTGCGGTAGCCGGCGGCACGCAGCATGCCTTCGAGCAGGGCCACCGTGGAGCCCTTGCCATTGGTGCCGCCGACCGTGATCACGAGGGGCGCGGGGCGCGGGGCGCCCATCGCCTCCCACACGCTGCGCACCCGCTCGAGACCGAGCTCGATATCGCGCGGGTGCGTACGCTCCTGGTACGACAGCCACTCGCCCAGCGTGCGGCTCATGCGATCAGCAGTCGCCTTCGCCGCCGAACGGGTCGTCGAGGACGATCGTGTCGTCGCGGTCCGCACCGGTGGCGACCAGCGCGAGCTTGCAGCCCGACAGTTCCTCCACGGCGCGCAGGTAGGCGCGTGCGGCAGGCGGCAGCTTGTTCCAATCGCGGATGCCAGCGGTGGATTCTTCCCAGCCAGGGAACTCCAGGTACACCGGCTTGCACTCGGCCCAGCCATCCGCGTCCAGCGGGGCGAGCTCGCGGCGCTTGCCGCGGTATTCGTACGCGATGCAGACCTTGATGCTTTCCAGGCCGTCGAGCACGTCGAGCTTGGTGATGGCGAGGCCGTCGATGCCGTTGATCTGCACCGCGCGCTTCAGCGCCACCAGGTCGATCCAGCCGCAACGGCGCGGACGGCCCGTGCTGGCACCGAACTCGTTGCCCTTCTTGCGCAGCAGTTCGCCCATCTCGTCGTTGAGCTCGGTGGGGAACGGACCGCCGCCGACGCGCGTGGCGTAGGCCTTGCAGATGCCCAGCACGTAATCGATGTCGCGCGCACCCACGCCGGTACCGGCAAGCGCACCGCCCACCGTGGTGTTCGACGAGGTGACGTACGGATAGGTGCCGTGGTCGATGTCGAGCAGCGCGCCCTGCGCGCCTTCATAAAGAATGTTGCCGCCGTCGCGGCGCACGTCGTGCAGGATCGTGGCGACGTCGTCCACCATCGGGCGCATGTACTCGCCCCAGGTCAGCGCCTCGTCGAGCACGGTCTGGTAGTCGACCGGCTCGGCCTTCAGCCACTCCGTGAGCACGAAGTTGTGGTACTCGACCGCGGCCTTCACCTTCTCCGGAAGCTCGTGCGGATACATGAGGTCGGCCACGCGGATCGAGCGGCGGGCGACCTTGTCCTCGTACGCCGGGCCGATGCCGCGGCCGGTGGTGCCGATGGCCTTGGCGCCGGACGCGACTTCGCGCGCCTTATCCACGGCAATGTGGTACGGCATGATCAGCGGCGTGGCCGGCGAGATCTTCAGGCGCGGACGCACATCCACGCCCTGGCCTTCCAGCTCGGCGATCTCGCTCATCAGCGCGGCCGGCGAGAGCACCACGCCATTACCGATCAGGCAGAGCGCGTCGTCGCGCAGGATGCCCGAGGGAATGAGGTGGAGGACCGTCTTCTTGCCCTTGATCACCAGCGTATGGCCGGCGTTGTGGCCACCCTGGAAGCGCGCGACCGCGCCCACGCGTTCGGTGAGGAGATCGACGATCTTGCCCTTGCCCTCGTCGCCCCATTGCGCGCCGAGAATGACGACTGACTTGCCCATGTGTTGTATCTCTATCGATGAGGATGCGGTATCAGCGCTGACGGCCGGGGCCGTCGTTCAGGTAGCGCAGGAATTCGGAATCGGGCTTCAGCACGAAAGTGCCCTTGCCGTCGGCAAAGGCCTTACGGTAGGCCGCGAGGCTGCGATAGAACGCGAAGAACTCGGGATCCTGGCTGTAGGCCTGGGCATAGATGGCGGCCGCCTGCGCGTCGCCGTCGCCCTTCACCTTGGTAGCCTCGCGATTGGCGTCGGCCAGCAGCACCAGCTTCTGGCGGTCCGCATCCGCGCGGATCGTCTCGGCGGTTTCCTGGCCCGTGTAGCGCAGTTCGTTGGCGAGCTGCAGGCGCTCCGCGCGCATGCGCTTGTAGACGGAGCCGCTGACCTCGTCGGGCAGGTCGATGCGCTTGATCCGCACGTCGACCACGGCGATGCCGAGGTTCTTGCGGGCCGCGGCGTCGGTCTGCTGGCGCACGCGCTCGGTGATGTCCTTGCGGCCGCCCGCGATCAGGTCCTCGAGCGGACGTGCGTTGAACTCGTAGCGCAGCGCGTCTTTCACGATGGGCGTGAGGCGCTGGATGGCCTGCACCTGCTCGCCCGAGGTGGCCCTGTAATACGCCGCGTTGTCGGCGATGCGCCACTTCACGTAGAAGTCGACGTTGACGCTCTTCTTCTCGAGCGTGAAGTAGCGCTCGGGCTGGGCGTCAAGACCGAGGATGCGGTTGTCGAAGCGCATCACCTGTTGCACGACGGGCAGCTTGAAGTGCAGGCCGGGCTTGTAGTCGGCGCGCACGATGCGGCCGAACTGGAGGAGCAGCGCGTTCTCGCCTTCCTTGACCACGAAGGCGCTGTTGAAGCCGAGCAGGAGAAGGACGACGACGACGAGGCCGGTAACGAGTTTCACTGGACGGCCCCCTGCTGCGGATTCGAATTGGCGTCGGTGGTCGCGGACTGGATGACAGTGCCCACGCCCGGCACGTTGCGCACCGCGGCGTTGTTCGGTTCCACCGGCAACTGGATGATGTTCTTGCCGTTGCTGCCGTCGATCACCTTCGGATTGCCGGCCATGACGTCCTCTACGGTTTCCAGCCAGAGCCGCCGGCGGGTGACTTCCGGCGCGGCGCGGTATTCCTTGAGCAGCAGGTTGAAGCGCGCGACGTCGCCGTTGGCGCGGGCGATGCGCTCGACGCGCTCGGCGTCCGCCTCGGCGGCGATGCGCGCGGCATCGCCGCGGGCCACCGGCACCACCTGGCTTTCGTAGGCGCGGGCCTTGTTCTCTTCGCTCTGCTTGTCTTCGCGCGCGGCGTTGACGTCGTCGAAGGCGTCCTTCACTTCCTTCGGCGGCGACACGTTCTGGAAGCTGACGCCGGTGACCAGGATGCCCGCATCATACTTGTCGAGCGTGGCCTGGAGGATGTCGCGTGCCTGCTGCTGCAGGGTTTCCTTCGCCGCCGGCGCGATACCGGGGGCGGAGGCCTGGGCCGGCGCGGGCGTGTCCACGCCCGGCGTGGTCAGGATGTTGTCCATGATGTTGGCGCCGACCACGGAGCGCACCGCGGCCTCGGCGGCATTATGGATGGTGTTCTCTTCCCGGTCGGCGTTGGAATAGAGGAATTTCCGCGCGTCGGACACCTGGTACTGCACGTTGAAATCGATGGCGATGATGTTCTCGTCGCGCGTGAGCATCGAGACGTTGTCTGACACCGAGCGCACCTGGGTGGTCTCCACCTTGGTCACGGTCTCGACCGGGCTCGGGGCCTTGAGGTGGAAACCCGGCGGCAGGATGCGCGAGAACTGGCCGAAGCGCAGCACCACGCCCACCTGCCGGGCATCGATCACGGTGTAGCTGGACACGAGCAGCCAGGCCACGATGAAAACGAGCACCACGGCGGCAATACCGCCGCTGCCCGCACCGAACCTGCCGAAGCGGGCCTTGAGGCTCTTCAGCGCACTGTCGAGGTCGGGCTTGCGCCCGTTCGACCGGTTGCGGTTCCAGGGATCCTTCTGGCCGTTGCCGGGTTCATTCCAAGCCATGGTCGGCAGTCTCCTTCGGGACCGGAGGGTGGGTGGCTTCAAAGCCTGGGGGGTGGACCCGTGCCGGCGGGGAATGGACGCCAGGCGCGCGAACACCTGTCGCCGCGCCGAAAGGGGCACGCAAACACCCCGAATTCTACCAGATGGCTACGCGCTCCGCGTAGGAGCGCGCGATGCGCGCGACATGTTTTGAGGCTGTGACTGTGGGCTGGCGCGCCAACCCCCTGGGAACCGGCGCGAAAAGATGTCGCGCGCAGGCGCGCTCCTACATGGGCGGGATGTCGCGCGCGGGCGCGCCCTACATGGGCGGTTCGATCAGCTCGCGCAGGGGTCGCGCGTGGACATCGTCGCCCAGCAGCGGCGCCAGGACCGAGCGTGGCGCGTCGATGTCGAGGTGCCAGCCGTGCTCGTCGACGGCCTCGCCGACGATCGCGCCGGCCGCCTTGAGCCGGGCATGCAGGCGCCCCGCACTGAGAGGAAGCTCAAGACCGGCGCGGATGCGTTCGCCGCCGAGGAGTTCTCCCAAGGCCTCGCGCAGGCCGTCCAGCCCCTCGCCCGTCGCAGCGGAGAGCCAGACCTGGCGCGGCTTACCGTCGTCGCCGCGGTCGATGCGCGGCGCGGCGTCCACGAGGTCGATCTTGTTCATCACCGACAGCTGGGGGACGTCCCCGGCACCGATCTCCTCGAGCACCGAATTCACGACCCGGCCCAGCAGTTCGCGCTCTTCGTCGGCGGCATCGCTGACGTGGATCAGGAGGTCGGCGTCGCGGGCTTCGGCCAGCGTTGCGCGGAACGCCGCGACGAGATCGTGCGGAAGCTCACGGATGAAGCCGACCGTATCGGCCGCCACGGCGGGCCCGCAGGCAAGACCGTCGATCTTACGTACCGTCGGGTCCAGCGTGGCGAACAGCTGGTCGGCAGCGTAGACGCCACCGGTGGTCAGCGCATTGAAAAGAGTGGACTTGCCCGCGTTGGTATAGCCGACCAGAGCCACGCGCGGCACCGTGTTGCGCAGCCGTGCCCGGCGCTGCTGGTCCCGTTGCACGCCGACCTTCTCGAGGCGTTTGGTCAACATCTTCACCCGCTCGGCGAGCAGGCGGCGGTCGGTTTCCAGCTGGGTTTCGCCCGGGCCGCGGTTGCCGATGGCACCGCCGCGCTGGGCGTCCAGGTGGGTCCAGCCGCGAACCAGGCGCGTGGCCAGGTGTTTCAGCTGGGCCAGCTCCACTTCCAGCTTGCCTTCATGGGAGCGGGCACGCTGCGCGAAGATGTCCAGTATCAGGCCCGCGCGGTCGACGACGCGCGCCTTCAGGTGCTTTTCGAGGTTGCGCTCCTGCACCGGGCTGAGCACGTGGTCGACCAGGACCAGGTCGGCTTCGAGCGCGCGTACGGCTTCGGCCACCTCGTCGGCCTTGCCGCTGCCGATGTAGAAACGGGGGTTCGGCACTTCGACGCGCGCCGGGATGCTGGCCAGGATTTCAGCGCCGGCCGAGGACACCAGCTCGGCGAATTCCTCGCCACGGCGGATCGCATCGCCTTCGCCACGGGAATGCGGCAGCACCAGCACGGCGCGATCGCCTTTCTTTTGTCTATCGAACACTTAGGGGGATGACCTCATGTGGAGTAAGGATG